>CAZCRA010000030.1:0-33217 GCA_964500945.1 uncultured Verrucomicrobiales bacterium
CGGCGGCTTTGGCGGCGGGGGCGGCGGCGTGGGATCGTTCCCGGTGACGCCGGCCAACCCGACGGCGTTCGAGACGCGGAACCTCGGTGTGACGCTGGAAGTGAACGCGGTGATCGGGGCGGATGGCTTCACGATCGACCTGGAGCTGCGCCCGGAAGTGGTCGAGTTCGATGGATTCATCAACTACGGCAGCCCGATCTTCACGACTGGGACGGACGCGTTGGGTAACCCCGTTCAGCAGCTGATCACGGAAAACCGGATCGAGATGCCCGTTTTCGCCGTGCGCCGTGTCGAGACGCTGCTCACGATCTGGGACGGTCAGACCGTGGCGGTTGGTGGCCTGATCCGGGAAGACATTCAGCACGTGCAGGACAAAGTGCCCATTCTCGGTGACATCCCCGTGGCTGGCTTCTTCTTCCGTTCCGAGTCGGAAGTGCACCTCAAGCGGAACCTCACGGTTTTCGTGACCGCTCGCCTGGTCGATCCGGCCGGTCTCCCGATCAACGACACGATGGACGGCCCGCCGATTCCGATCGAGCCCAGCCCGCCCCGGGACACGGACCTCGGGACTCAGTTGCCGCCGAGCCGGCCGTTCAACTGGGAGAAATAAACGGATTCATTACCCCACGGTCGCGCCGTCGATGGGATGGTTGTGGAAGTCAGCGTCTGGCGACGGAGGGCTTGAAGGGCGGCCCTCCGGAAGCCTCTGCCCTGAGCGTCAGGGCTTGGCTCGAGGCTCACGCTGTTTTGTTGAGGGCCCTGTTGGCGTTTCTCCGGCGCGTTTGATTGCACGCGAGGGGGCCAGGGCGGCTTCACCGCCCTGTTCAGCGGATCGCATGGGACGCACCTTTTGGGCACGGGGCCCCGGCGCGCTGCAGGGGGTGTGAGAGATGAAACTGATTGCGGTCACGGGCGGAATCGCCTCGGGTAAGAGCACTGTGGTGCGCCTGCTGGCGGGCCAGTTGAGATGCCCCTGGATGAGTTGCGATGACGTCGTCCACGGGATCCTTTCGGAGAGCGATTGGATCGAGCGCATCCGGGAACGATTCGGACCGGAAGTGGTGAACGAGAGCGGGATTGATCGGAGAGAGTTGGGAAAGCGGGTGTTCGAGCGACCGGAAGAACGGGACGCGCTGGAAGCCCTGCTGCATCCGGAGGTACTGCGGCGAGTGAGCGTCTGGGCGCGTGGCGAAGCGGGGGTGAGCTTGGGGCTGGTGGAGGTTCCGCTGCTTTATGAGGTTGATTTCCCGATGAATCAGGACTTCACTGTGGTGGTAGCTTGTTCCCGGGCCACTCAAGTAACCCGACTGCGAGAGCGGAATGGCTTGAGTTTGCAGGACGCCGAAGCCCGGCTCTCCGCGCAGTTGCCGTTGATCTCCAAGACCGGTCCGAGTGATTTGGTCATCTGGAATGACGGAACGGAAACGGCTCTGCATCGCCAGGTTAGCCTCGCGGCGGCCTGCATGGCTCATCAACTGACTATGACTGAGAATTCACCGAAGGAAACCCTGGTCGAGGAACCAGGGACGGAGGAAGATGGCGCGCCCACTCCGGAGGAGCGGCAGGAAAACGCCGAAGCACGCTCCGAGGTTGGGGCTGTCCCGGAGAAGACGGAAGAGCCAGCCGAGCGGGCCTCATCCGGCGGCAAATCCGGGGGCGATCAACCGGAGGATCCGGGTTCATCCGAGGGCGGGGAGGCCGTGGGCGAGGAAGAAGCGGAAGAAGCCAAACCTCCGGTCGACGTGCCGGAGTGCCTGGATTTGAACGAGCTTCAGACGCGGCCGCTTTCGGCGCTGCACCACCTGGCCGTCGATGCTTCGCTCCGCGTGGCAGGCATCCGCTCCAAGCATCAGCTGATCGTCGAGTTGCTCCATTTCTACACGCGTCACGGCACGCGGGTGGAGGTCGAAGGGATCGTGGAAATCGAGAACGGCTCGAACGCCGTGCTGCGGTATCCGAAGTTCAGCTTCACGCCACTGCCGGACGATTTGCACGTTCCGGTCGGGGTGATGAAGAAATTCGGGCTGCGGCCGGGCAACAAGATCCGCTGCACGGCCAGGCCGCCGAGGGACCGGGAACGTTATTTTGCCGTCGACGAGGTTTTGGAGATTGAAGGGATCCCGGCCGACGTCTGGGAGACCCCGAAACCCTTCGACAAACTGACGCCGCTGTTTCCGAAGGAGCGAATCATCCTGGAGGGTCAGAAAGAGAACAGCGTCGCTTCGCGGATCGTCGATTTGATCGCGCCGCTAGGCAAGGGGCAGCGGGGTTTGATCAACGCGCCGCCGCGGGGTGGGAAGACGCTGCTGCTGAAAGACATCGCCGCGGCGATTCACCAGAATCACCCCGAGGTGGAGTTGATCGTGCTGCTTTTGGATGAACGCCCGGAGGAAGTGACGGATTTTCGGGAGACGGTGCAGGTGGACGTCTTTAGTTCGACCTTCGACGAACAGCCGAAGCGCCATATCCAGGTGGCTGAAATGGTTTCCGAACGCGCCAAGCGGCTGGTGGAGTTGGGCAAGGACGTCGTGATCCTGCTGGACAGCCTGACGCGATTGGCCCGGGGCTATAACCGGCTCCAGGGCGGCGGCCGCATCATGTCAGGCGGGGTCGGAGCCAAAGCACTCGAGAAACCGCGGAAATTCTTTGGTGCAGCGCGGAATGTCGAGGAGGGGGGGAGCCTGACCATCCTGGCCACGGCGTTGATTGAGACCGAGAACCGGATGGACGAGGTGATCTTCGAGGAATTTAAGGGCACGGGGAACATGGAAATTTCCCTGGATCGTGAATTGGTGGAGAAGCGGATTTTCCCGGCCATCCACCTTCAGCGTTCGGGAACGCGGAATGACGAGAAGCTGTATCATCCGGATGAATTCCGGAGGATCACGGTGCTGCGCCGGGAGTTGGCGCAGGTGCCTGCGGTGGAAGCAATTCAGGTCCTGAGCCGAAACATCCAGTTGACGAGTTCCAATGCGGAACTTCTTCTAAAGGGACTCAAGTAATTCGCTTTGGTGTCCGACAACGGTTCCGATTCTAATTTCGAGGCACTCGAAGAGGCATTCATCGAGAGCGATGCGGCGCTGGCGAGTTTTCTCGAGCGCTTGAACAAGGGTGGGCACAAGGTCTGCGGGGTCGACACGGAGGCGGACAGCCTCCACTCGTATCGCGAGAAATTGTGTCTGGTGCAGATGAGCTGTGGCGGGGTCCTGGCCGTGATCGATCCGCTGAAGATCAGCGAGCCGGCGATGCACGACCTGGTGGATTTCTGGCACGAACGGGAAGTCTGGTTCCACGGGGCGGATTTCGACATGACGCTGCTGCAACGGACGTTTGGCAAGGTGCCGGAGCGGATCCTGGATACCCAGTTGGCGGCGCGCTTGGTGGGCCGTGAAAAGTTCGGGCTGGCGAATTTGATCGAAGCGCATTTCAGCGTGCAGCTTTCCAAATCGTCGCAGAAGGCCGATTGGGGCGGGCGCCCGTTGAGGGAGAAGATGCTGAAGTATGCGTATGACGACGTGAGGTATTTGCTGACGTTGGCTGAGCAGCTTTCCGAGGAATTGCACCGTTTGGAGCGCTGGACCTGGTTCGAAGAGTGGTGCGGGCACGCCCGGCGAAGCGTATTGGATCGGAAGGAGCGCCCGGCGGATGAGGTCTGGCGGGTATCGGGATGGGGGAACCTGGATCGCCGTCAGTTGGCGTTTCTGCGCGAGCTTTGGTTGTGGCGCGATGCGGAGAGCGAGCGTCTGGATTTGCCGCCGTTCAAGGTGATGAACAACCAGCAACTGCTGGGCGTGGCGGTTCGTGCCGCTTCGGGCCAGGAGGTTCGCGGGGCCAAGGGGCTGCGTCCCGAGCAAAGCCGGCGGTTTCGCGAGGCGCTGGCGAAGGCGGAAGGGCTGAATGAGTCCGAATGGCCAAGGCGGCGGCTAAGCCGTGGAGCGGCCCGGGAGGAGGTGGACGCGGAAGCCTATGCGGCGATTCGGAAGCGGCGAGACGCCGAGGCGGCGCGTCTGGGCTTGGATCCGACGATCATTGCGACGCGATCGACGATGGAAGCGCTGGCGAACCGGCCGGAAAGTGCGGAGGATCTGCTGATGGGCTGGCAGCGAGAGTTGCTGCAGCTTTGAGCTTCCCCACCGGGGCGGAAGTGGATTCGGCTTGGCGGTTGCATTTTTGGGCGCGCACCCGTCCTATTCTCATGATGCGAGCCGGAAAGAGAGTCTTGGGACTGGGATGGGTGGTTTTGCTCGGTGGCCTCTGCGCGGGGTGCGCGACGGGTCCGGGAGGCGCCCGGTATGGGCAAGCGCCCTGGGCCGGCGAGGTGATCGAGGGAGTGGTGGTGGATTTGAAGCCAGCGGTCATCCAGGGGCCCGGGACAGGTCTGGGAGGGTTTATCGGTGGCTCGGCCGGAATGATGGGCGGCAGTCAAATCGGCGAGGGTAGCGGCGCGCGGGCCGCGGGCGCCTTCGGCGGGTTGGTGCTGGGAACGATTTTGGGGACTGCCGTGGAGAAAGAGGCGGCGCGAAAACCGGGTTGGGAGGTCTGGATTGAGACCGGGGACGGCCGGACGTTCGTGTATCCCGTGGGGAACCGGCATCCGTTTTACCGCAAGGGGCGGGTTGCGCTCGTGATGGGGCCGCGGGGCGAACTGGTGCAGGTCAAACCGCTGTGACTGGAGGAACGCCGATGAGTGACGAGATTCCCACGCCTTGGTTATCAGCTGAGACGATCCGGCACGCTCAGCGACTGCTGGATTCCTACCGGCACTGGACAGGGAAGGATTTGATACCCCGGTCGGAGGACGCCGAAACGGACGCTCGCGCGCTTTTTCACGCGCCGTTCGTGGTGGCCTCTCACGGGAGCGAAGGGGACCCGCTGCTGGACTACGGGAACGCTCAGGCCCTGGCGCTCTGGGAGAGCGAGTGGGAGCAGTTCATCGGCATGCCTTCCCGGCTGACGGCGGAGGCGCCGGAGCGTGACGAGCGGCAGCAGATGCTGCGGCGCAGCCTGGAGGAGGGCTTCATCGAGGATTACTCGGGCATCCGGATCTCGACGCGGGGCCGGCGCTTCGTGATCGACAACGCGCTGGTTTGGCGGATTTTGGACGACGGGGGAAAACCGGTGGGTCAGGCGGCGACGTTCTCGGACTGGAAATTCGTGGCGGATTGGGACGCATGACACCCTCACAGGTCGCCAGAAACCGGTTTTCAAGGAAGCGATCGCCATTAGGGTAGTCCGTCGTGAGTTATCAGGTCTTTGCCAGGAAATATCGTCCGAAGACGTTCGACGACGTGTTGGGGCAGGATCACGTGGTCCGGACGCTGAAGAACGCGATTGAGCAGAAGAGGCTGGCGCATGCCTACCTTTTTGTTGGGCCGCGAGGGACGGGCAAGACGTCGACGGCCCGGATTTTCGCCAAAGCGCTGAATTGTCCGGACGGTCCGAAGGTGGACTTCGATCCGGACGACGAGATCTGCCGGGAGATCGCGGCGGGGATGAGTTTGGACGTCCTCGAGATCGATGGAGCCTCGAACAACGGGGTGGAGCAGGTGCGAGAGCTGAGGGAGACGGTGAAATTCGCGCCGGCGCGCTCGGCCTACAAGATCTATTACATCGACGAGGTGCACATGCTCTCAGCGGCGGCGTTCAACGCGTTGCTGAAGACGTTGGAGGAGCCTCCAGCCCATGTGAAATTCATCTTCGCGACGACAGAGCCGAACAAGATTCTCCCGACGATCATCAGCCGGTGCCAGCGATTCGATCTGAGGCGGATTCCGGACCGGATCATCGCGGAGCACTTGCTCCACATCGCGAGGGAAGAGGGCGTGCAGTTGGACGAGGCGGCGGCGTATGCGATCGCGAAAGGGGCGGACGGAGGCATGCGGGATGCGCAGTCGATGCTGGACCAGTTGGTGGCCTTTTGTGGTGAGAAGATATCGGAGGCGAACGTCCTCGAGATTTTCGGGTTCACGCCGGTGGAATCGATCATGCAGCTGACGGGGCATCTGCTCGAGGGGGACACCTCGGACGCCTTGGCGGTGGTGCAGGGACAGGCTGAGGACGGGAAAGATTTGAGCCGTTTTCTGGCCGATTTGATTGGCTACATTCGGAACCTGCTGGTGGCGCGAGTCGACCCCGGGAAAGAGTTCGGCGAGTTGGCGCCCGAGAATCTGGAGAAGCTGCGGGCGCAGGCTGGCGAAATCGCCCCGGAACGATTGTTGCGGCTGATTGATCATTTCGCCGAGACGGAGGGCCGGATGAAGTGGGCGGGAAACAAAGTCCTTCACCTGGAGGTGGCGGTGATCAAGGCGATTGAATTGCTTTCCGAAACGACTTTGAGCGACGTGGTAGCCCTGCTGAACGACGCCGTGGATGCCGTGGGTGGCGACGCGGGGACTCCGGCAAAAGCGGCTCGACCCGTCTCCCGGACGGCACAGGCGAAGCCTGGCGGGACCGCCAAGGGAGCGTCTTCAGGTGCTGCGGCGGCGAGGGGCGAGGAGGTGGAGAATCGGAAGCCGGCTCCGTTTCGCGACGAGCCGCCGGCGGGTGAAGTTGAAGCGGAAGGTTCATCGGAAGTCACGGCGACCACCGAGCCCGAGCCCGCTCCACCGGCAGCAGAGAAGGCGGAGGAAGCGCCCCGGAACCGGCCCAAGAACCTGAGCGGTGCGGCGCTTTGGGGGTATGCGGTGAAGGAAATCGGGCACGAGCGTCCGTTGCTGTCGCACTGGGTGCAGTGCGCCACTTTCCTTCAGCAGAGCGACACGGAACTGGTGGTGGGTTTCGCCCCGGACAACGGGTTTGCGCGGGACTCTTTGATGGCGGATGCGACGAAGGCGTTCATCGAGGAATTGCTGACTGAGCTCAGCGGGAAGCGGTTGCGTTTCAAAGCGGAGTTGAGGGAGGGAATCGTGACGCCTGAATTTTTCGGGGAGGAAGACGAGGAGAACGTGCTGGAGGATCCGCCGGAACCGGATCCAGCCTTTGAGGCCGGGGGAGAAGCGGCCGGTGAAAAGTCTCCTCCGACGGCAGAGACGAAAGCCGGGGAGCCTGCGAGGGGCTCCAAGGGGAAGGCTAAGGCTAAAGCGGCGACGGGCAAGAAGGGGGCAAAACGGAAGGCCGAAGCGCCGCAGGAAGCCTCGGGCGAGCCGGGAGAGACGGAGCGTTCCGAGGGGACGCCTTCACCGCCCGCCGAGGTGGCATCCGCGATGGAGGAGAATGATCCATTGATCAAGGACGCCCTGAGGATTTTCGAAGCAGAAGTGGAAAGCTGACCCGGCTTGTGGCATGTCCTGTGGAGGGGCTCCAGCAAAGGCGCGCTCCGATTCGACGAGATCCATCCATCCCAACCTACCGACCCGCCATGAACATCGGAAAGATGATGAAGCAGATGCAAAAGATGCAGAAGCAGATGCAGGAAATGCAATCCGAGTTAGCGGAGCGGGAGGTGGAAGTGACGGTTGGGGGCGGAAACGTGACCGTGGTGGCGAACGGAGCGGGAGATGTGGTGTCGATCAAGATCGATCCGAAGGTCGTGGATCCGGAAGACGTGGAGATTCTCGAGGATCTCGTCGTGAGCGGCGTCAAGCAGGCGATCGAGAAGGGCAAAGCGATGGCGGCGGAAGAGATGGAGAAGATCACCGCCGGCCTGCCGATGCCTCCCGGCATGGGTTTGTAGGGGTCCACTTCCAGCCGGGGCTCGTCCGTGGTCTTGCGAGGCAACCCGGCGAGAATCCACCTGCGGGGTCGCGTTTTTTGCGGCATCTTCCTTGTGGGGCCGGGAAGTGTTTCACGGTCGCAGCGTTTTTATTGTGAAGGGATCGTTCACCATCTTCAAAGTCGGCGGGATACGGATCCAACTGCACGTGACGTTCCTGATCCTGCTGGCTTGGATCGGTATCGGGCTTTGGATCGGCAAGGGAGGGGAGACCGCATTGCGGGGTTTGATCTTCGTTTCGGCGCTATTCGGATGCGTGCTGCTGCATGAGCTGGGCCACGCCGCAGCCGCGCGGATGTTCGGGATCCGGACGCCACGGATCACGCTGCTCCCCTTCGGAGGACTGGCGGAGATCGAGCGGATTCCGAAACAGCCCTTTCAGGAGATCGTGATCGCGGTGGCGGGACCGCTGGTGAACGTTTTGATTGCCGCCGGGTTGTGGCTGAGTATTGGAAGCTGGCCGGACTGGGAGGCGGCAGCACGGATGGAAGAGCCGTTGCCGCTCCACTTTCAGCTTCTGGCCGTCAATGTGATGCTGGTGCTGTTCAACATGATCCCAGCCTTCCCCATGGACGGCGGCCGGGTGCTGCGGGCCTTTATCAGCATTTTCCGGCCCTGGGAAGAAGCGACGCAAACGGCGGCGCGGGTGGGTCAGGTGTTGGACGTGGTGAGCGGTTTGGTGGCGCTGAGCGCGGCCCAGCCGTTCCTTTTGCTCATCGCGGTCTTCATTTTCTTTGCGGCGGGAGCCGAGGCGCGGTCTGCGCAGACGGAGGGTTTGCTGGAGGGAGTGACCGCCTGGCAGGCGGCGCAGACGGAGTTTCACACGGTTCGCCCGGACGATTCGCTGGAGACGGTGATTCAGCACCTCATCCGGTCGTCGCAGGAGGACTATCCGGTGGTAAATGAGACGGGGCGATGCGTGGGCGTGCTGGCACGGCGCGATCTCATGCAGGCGCTGGCCAAGGAGGGCCCGAGAGGGGCTGTGGAGAGCGCGATGCGCCGCGATTTCCCGGAATTGGACCAATCGATCCTGGCGGTGGAAGCGCTACGCGATTTGCAGAAGCAGGGCCTGTCGGCGGCGCCGGTGGCCAGTGAGGATGGGCCGTTGCTACGGTGGTTCACGACCGAGAACGTGACGGATTTCTTGCTAACTCAGTCGGCTTTGGCGCAATATGTCCCGGATCGACGGCTGATGCCGCCGAAGCTGCCCGAAACGACCACATGAACGCATGAAACGGATTTTGCTCATTCTCTCGCTGCCCTTGCTCACATTTTTGGTGCAGTGTCAGACCACGGGGATCGCTCCGGGTTTGACCGGTGGAGACCCATATTGGCCCGAAGAAGTGCCGGAGGGGCCGATCGTCTTCGAGCAGCACGTCAAACCGTTGCTGGAGATGAACTGCATGGAATGTCACAACGACGAGACAGCGCCCCTGAACGGCGGGTTGAACCTCACGACGCGGGAACTGGCGATGACAACCGGACGGACGCCCCCGGTGATTCGTCCCGGCGATCCGGAGAACAGCCTACTCATTCAGGTGCTCTCGCTGAATGTGGCTCACACGTTGGCCATGCCGCCGACCCCCGAGAAGGTTTTCGGCGTACGTGAAGCGATTCTGCGTCAGTGGATCGAGGAAGGGGCAGACTGGCCCGGGAACGTGCGTTTATCGCGTCCGCAGGACTGGAAACGGAAAGGACCTGACGGCCAATACCGAGGCTGACCGGCCGAGCGGCGCGCCGGATCACTTCCCGACGCAGACGAGGTATTCCCGCCGGTCGCGCCCCGAATTTTCGGCGATCCGGAGGTAGACGCGATCTCCGAGGAAAAGCGGGGTGGCGAAGGTTTCGTCGCCGAGCTGACTTTGGCCCAGCTTTTCGAACCGGGAGGGATTGGCGCGGAACACCACGGTCAGACCGCGTTCGAAGGTGGCGTAGATGCGATCTCCGACCAGGACCGGCGAGGCGCTAATGTCACCGCCACCGAGGCGTTCCACCCATTTTTGGCGGCCGCTTTCGGCGTCCCAGCAGTAGGCGATCCCTCCATCGGCCACGGCGTAGATATGGCCATCGTGGATCAGCATGGACTGTTCGTAGCATTTGACGCGGTGTGACCAGACGACTTGGGTGGAGCCATCGGATCGAACCGCGACAGTCTGCTTACCGGGGTAACCGCCGCTGGCGTAGACGCGCTCGTCATCCCAGATGAGAGTTCCGCAGGTGGCTTTCGTCCCTGCTTCAGCGCTCCAAAGCAGGCGACCGTTCGAGGGATCGTAGGCATTGACCTGTCCCGCGCCGCTCAGCACCAGTTGGTCCCGGCCGCCGGTGCGAGCGACGATGGGTGAGGAGTAACTGGTGGCTTCACTGCGGGGCACCCGCCAGACTTCGTCCCCATCCGTGCGCCGAAAAGCGGCCAGGTAACCGCCGCGGGGGAAATCCGAGCTGACGATGACGAGGTCGTCGTGGATGAGTGGTGAGGCGCCATAACCGAAGTTGAATTGACCTCGGAACGGTCCGGTATTTTTCGTCCAGAGGATCGATCCATCGGAAGGTGACAAGGCGGAGAGCTGGACGTTTCCGCCTTGGAAGAAGAGGACGAAAATGCGCTCGCCGTCGAAGGCGGCGGTGGGCGATGCGTGGGTGTTCTTCCGATGGATTCTCGATGGGAAAGCGCCGCGATGGACATCGGTCTTCCAGATCGGCTCACCGGTATCGCGCCGGAACGCCAGGACGGACTGGATTTCCTGAGCCTCATCGGCCGTGGTCAACACGATGGTATTCCCAAAGACGATGGGGGTGGAATGGCCGCGGCCGGGGAGGGGTGTTTTCCATCTGATTTGAGCGCCGTCAGACCAGGTCAGGGGCGGGGCCGCATCGGCAGCGGCGATCCCCATGCCAGAGGGGCCTCGCCAGACGGGCCAATCGGTGGCAGAGAGGGGGACGGGCGAACAAACGGCGGCGAGAAGGAAGACAAGGAGCGATGGGGAATTCATGGCCCGGAAGTTACGGTGGAATGATAGACGTCACGGATGATCTGATCCTATCCGCGTTTTTCGGAAAACGCGGGCGTGAAACGAGTTTTGCGACGGTGGTGGCAGTGTTAGGGTAAGTTGGACCTTTTCAATCGAATGCCCGACCCGATTTATCTGACGAAGAGCGACTTCAAGGTGGCCCGCGAATGTCCGACGAAGCTGTCTTATGAGAAGCAGCGGTTGCCATCGAAGAAGGAGGACGATCCCTACCTGGCCTTCTTGGCGGACGGCGGTTTCATGGTGGAGACGATGGCGCGGGCGCTGTTCCCGGCCGGAGTGGAGATGGGGGATTGGGATCGACCGGAGCAGGCGTTCGAGGAGACGCGGGAACGCATTTTGGATGGGGACGGCGTCTGGTTCGAGGCCACGGTCATCGATGAGGAGGGGTGCCTGGCGCGGATCGATGTCTTGAAGCGGGAGGGACGATTTCTGGACCTGATCGAGATCAAATCGGCCAGTTCCGAACCGGTCGATGATCTCGGGAGCCCGTTTCGGGGAGCCCGGGGCGGGATTCTGGCGAAATGGGTGCCCTACCTCGAGGATGTGACCTTCCAGACGCTGGTTCTGGAGCGCTGCTTTCCCGGCTTCGAGGTGAGGCCGTTTCTGTGCGTCGTGGACAAAGGGAAGGTGGCTTCGGCCAACACCACCTTTGATCGCTTCCGGATGGTGCCTCCACCGGCGGGGGAGCCGCGCTGGAATGCGACCTTCGAGTATCTCGGGGATCCGGAGGAATTGGCATCGGATCACCTGTTGGCTTTCGTACCTGTGAGCGGGGAAGTGCTGGAGTTGCGCGATGAGGTGGAGCGGGCTCGGATGGAGTTCGCCGGTTCGCTTCGTGGGGGCGAGATGCAGCGGCTGGAGCCGCCTCTCGGGCAGCATTGCAAAGGGTGCGAATACCGGACCGAATCGACGGGAGGGCAGCCCTCGGGATTTGAACGCTGCTGGGGACGGCTGGCGGGCGTGTCGCCGCACATTTTGGACCTCTACCGGGTCGATTTGTTGGGGGGACGATCCCGGGATTTGCCGGCGGAACTGGCCGGGAAAGGGGAGGCGGGATTCGACGCCATACCGGAGGACGCGTTTTCGGGGAGCGCGGCGGAGCGTCAGCGGATTCAAATTTCTCACACGTCGCAGGGCCGGGAGTGGCTTCCGGAGAAGCTGCGGGAGACACTTCGCGGGCACGTCTACCCCCTGCACTTCATCGATTTTGAGAGTTCCCGGCTGGCGCTGCCCTACCACGAAGGCATGCACCCCTACGAGCAAGTGGGGTTTCAGTGGAGTTGTCACACGATTGACCGGCCTGGCGGAAGCATCCGGCACCGGGAGTGGTTGAACGATGAGGAGGCCTTTCCGAATTTCGAATTCGGCCGGACGCTGCGGGATGCGTTGGGGGAGAACGGAACGGTTTACATCTGGTCCCCTTTCGAGATCACGATGCTGAAGGACATCCGCGAGCAGATGGATCGCTACGGGGAGGACGACCGCGATCTGGCGTCTTGGTTGGAGGCGATGATTGCGGGGAGGGACGAGCGCGTCATCGATCTTTGCGCGCTGGCCCGGGAATCCTATTTTCATCCAGACATGAATGGCCGGGTTTCGATCAAAGCGGTTTTTCCCGCGGTGTGGCGAGCCAATCCCGAGGTGCGGCGTCTCTCGTGTTTCCGGGATTTCGGGCAGACGGACGATCCATATCAGGCGCTCCCGCCCCTGCCCGTAGCGGAAGGAGAAGAGGAGGTGGTGCGCGAAGGAACCGGGGCGATTCGAATCTACCAGGATTTGATGTTCGGTCTCGCTCGGGCCGAACCGGCGACGCGCCGGAACTACCGGAAGCTGCTGCTGCAGTATTGCCACCTGGATACAGCGGCGATGGTGGCGATTTGGTGGCATTGGGCCGGGGTGAAAGAACTGGGAGGATCCGGCGTCGCCGAAGCCACGTCGTCGAAACGACGAGGATGGTTTGGGTGGTTGCGGGGTTGAACGGGGCGGTTGAAGTGGGCATCGACAGCCGGGAAAATGGCGTATGGTGAAGCATGCGAGGATGGGTCTGTTTGGTTTTGGCGTTCGTGTGCGGAGCGTCCGCGGTGTCAGGGGCGGATGAAGAGGAGCGTTTGACGGTTCACGGCGAGCCTCGACCTCTGGCGGCGGAGGCCGTGACGGCAAACTGGCCCCGGTTTCTCGGCCCGAACGACGATGCGACGTCGCCGGAGACCCATCTCTCGAGAACGCTGCCGGAAGGCGGGCCAGCGCTGATTTGGGAGCTGGAGAAGGAACACGGGTGGGGGAGCCCCGCCATCGTCGGGGAACGGCTGATCGTTTTTCATCACGAGGACGGACAGGACGTCGTCGAATGCCGCCACCCAGAGACGGGGGAGCACCTTTGGACGCATCGATATGCGAACCGGTATCGCGACCGCTACGGCTATGGTCTCGGGCCGCGAGCAGCGCCTGTGGTGGCGGATGGCGTCGTCTTCACCCTCTCCGCCACGAGCAAGCTTCACGCGTTGGATTTGGAAACGGGAGAGGTCGTGTGGAATCGGGATCTCAAAACCGACTACGCGCCCGGGCCCTACTTTTTCGGCCATGGACCGTCGCCGCTGGCGATCGACGGGAAACTCATCGTTCCCATCGGCGGGAAAGGAATCGCCGTGGCTGCGTTCGATGTCACCACGGGCGAGACGGTTTGGGAATTGGAGCACGATTGGAAGGCGAGCTACGCGTCACCGGTTGCTGCCGAATTGCATGGCCAGGAGCGGGTGCTGGTCTTCGCCGGTGGGGAGTCCCGGCCTTCGACGGGCGGGTTGCTTTGCCTGGATCCGGCGACCGGTGAGTTGGATGATGCCTTTCCTTGGCGATCTCCGAAATTCGAGTCGGTGAACGCTTCGACCCCGCTCGTCCTGCCCGGGAACCGGGTGCTGATCTCTGAAACCTACACGAATGGAGCGGCGCTTTTGTCGTTCGATTCGGGGCTCGAGATGTCGCCGGTTTGGAAGGCGACCGAGCTGAAGTTGCACTGGACTCAGCCATTGCACATCGATGGGCACATCTACGCGTTCACGGGCCGGAACGAACCCGATGCCGGGCTGGATTGCTGGAGCCTGAAAACGGGAGAGCGTCTCTGGCGGGAGGAACTGGTTTGGCGGAAGCAAATGGGCGGTCGTCAGTTTGGCTGGAGCTTTTTCCGGGGATCGCTCCTACACGCCGACGGGAGGGTGTATGCGCTGGGCGAACTCGGGACACTGGCCACGATGGAGCTGAGTCCGGAGGGGGTGGAGATCACCAGCCAGGTCGATTTGTTCAGCGCCACGCAAACCTGGACTCTTCCGGCCCTGAGCCGGGGGCTGCTCTATGTGCAGCAGCATCAGGAAGACATGGCGACCGGGACGTCTCCGAGGCTGCGGTGCTACGATCTGCGCCGGCCGTGATGGGCCGATAGGAGGCCGGCACAAAAAAGCCGGCCCCGCTTCCGGGACCGGCGATCGTAAGGTCTTTCTTTGGTGAGAAAACTCCGGACAGGCTTACTCGGTGGTTTCCTCGAGGGGCGTCACCTCCATATCCTCGATGTTGAGCGTTCCCGAGCCGATAAGCACGCCGTAGCCGGCGCCGGCCAGGATAGACCCGACGAGGTAAAGCAGGAATGTTTTCCCTGCCGCCGACCAGTGCATGAACACGAAGATCAGCAGGACGAAGGGGATGAAGAGGCTGCCCAGACCCCACCAAATGTTGGTTTGGAAGGCCTTGACGAGCAGGATGATACCGAAAATGAGAGAGAGCAGAATGCCAACTCCCGCGAGCGCGAATCCGACAATTTCCATAGTTTTATTGAAACGTGGTTAATGGTTCATGCCGCCGAAATAGCGGCAACTTGAGCCTGACGGATGCCTAAAGCCTGGTCAATGCGCAAATCGTGCCGTTTTCGCCGGATGGCGCGACGGTTTCAGCCTTCCCAATGCCAGCGGATGTCCTTCTCGATGTCCGGGTGAAGGCTGTGATGGACGGGGCAGGCCATGGCGGCGGCTTCGAGGAGCTGGCGCTGGGGATGATCCGCCGGAAGCGGCACGTGGAATTCCACGACAATCCGGACGATTCGCCGGGGGCTGTCATCGCTCATGTGTTTTTCGACCCGCATGCGCAGACCGTCTAGAGGGATGCCTTTGTCGCGGGCTTTGATGCCCATGATGGTGGCCATGCAGGCACCGAGGGAAGTGGCGGCCAAATCAGTCGGCGAAAAGCTTTGGCCTTCGCCTTGGTTGTCGACGGGTGCGTCGGTTTGAAGCACGGCGCCGGAGGGTCCGTGGACGGCCTCGACGCGGAGATTTCCTTTGTAGTAGAGTTGTATTTCGACCATGAGAATGGGAGCCGGTTAGCGGGGCAGCGGTTTTTCGGTCACGTAACCGAACGCGATGTCGGAGAGGCCTTGGGCGCCGTGGACGTGCTCCGTTTCGGGTTCGAAGGCGAAAACTTCGGTCCAGGACGCTCCCTGGTCGGTGCTGCGAAGGATGGTGAAGCGTTGCCGGTCGACGTTCACGAGGGTTGCGGTGTCCGTGGCGACGATCAAGCCCGACGGGACGCCCTCAGGGAGTTCGCGCCAGGTTTCGCCGTCCTTCGAAGCCCGGGCCGGGCTTCCCGCCAACCAGAATTCTCCGTTCACCATGCTGAGCTTCGCCCCGCGGCCGGCACCCGTTGTGAAGGGGCCTTCCCAAGTTTCCCCCCAATCCGCGGATCGGTAGGCCTTGGCGCCCGTGCGATCAATCATGACGAGCGCTTTGCCGTTCGAAACCACTCCTCCACGCTTTTCCATGGAGTCCAGTCCCTTCGGATCGAGCCAGGTCCAGGTTTGGCCCAAATCATCGCTGGCGAATAGGTTGCCAAACCCAGGATTTTCCTTGCTGCGATCATCGCCGAGCGCCAAGAACCGGCCGGAAGCATCGCCGCAATAAATGGTTTTCACGTGGTGCGTAGACAAGCGGCCGCGGGGATCATCCTTGAAAGCGCGGATGGAAAAGGTGGACCAGGTCTTTCCCAGGTCCGGCGTGGCGGTGAAGGTGGTGTAGCCACTCCCAATGAAAACGCCTTTGCCGGCTGCGAGTGTGCCCGTGACCGGCATGATCGATGGGTCGTCCCGGTTGCCGAGAGGCGTTTTCCCATCGGTGAGGTGACGCCAATGGACCCCGTCCTCGGAGGCCAGGTAGGTGGCGGGCTTCGTCCAACCGACGGCCACCGCGAAGACGCCCTTGGTGTAGGCCACCGATTTGCAGGCCCACGCACCGTGATCGGAACCCGGATAGCCCCAGAACACCTGCTCCCATGTGGCTCCATCATCCCGGGAGAGAAGGATGCGCGCTCCATGGCCGACAGCGACGAGGACGGGGACTTCGGGAGCGGGTTTCAGGTCACCGCCGAGTGGGATCTCCTTCCGGCGTTGTTCCGATGCCTCGAGGAAGGCCTCCGGCAGGTTGGCGGCGTCGAGATTGAGGCCGAGGGGGAGCAAGGCGGCCAAGGCCGCGATGAGGGTCCGATTTTTCATGAAGGATTGCAGCATGGTAGACATTCACGGTGAAGGTCGCCGGTGTCTATCCCGCTGAGCACACCCCGTCGGGCTTCACTGGTGAAGGACGGGATAAGTCCAAGAGCCAGGCGCCTTTTCTAGCGGTCCAAACCCGCTGAGATCGAGATGCGGCCGGAGGAAGGCGTCGATGGCCGTTTCGTCCCGTTCACAGCGGGTCTCGATGGCCTTCGAGACGCGAAGAGGACCAGCTTCCACCGGGATCGCGACGTCCAGATGATGACGGCCGAATTCGTCATGCCCTTCCATTTCGAAGTCGATCTCCCCGCTCAGAGAAACCTCCAGGGAAGCGGCGCCCGCCTCGCCGAATTTGAATCGGGAGAGTTCGACGGGATTGATCGACCCGAACAGACGGAGGCTGGCATCCAGTTCCGAAGGGTCGGCGAATGGAGCGCGACCGGCAAGTTCGCGCCAGTGAGCTACCGACGGGTCGAGCCCGCCAAGCCAAAGGGCCGTTTCGACGGATTCTTCCCCGACTTCAAAGGGGGCGAAAGCGATCTCGAGGCTGAAAACGACATGGGGATCGACCCCGTTCTCGGGATCGTCGACCACCCATTGAGATAGCGTTCCCCCTGTGGCCGAGAAGGCGTTAGGTGGGAATTCGCTCATGACGGTTGCCAGCGAGGGCCTGGATGCCGCGGGCGATCACTTCTTGTCCTTGTTTCGGGCGGCGATGACCTCCTCCGCGACGTTTGCCGGGCAGGCGGAATAGTGGGAGAACTCCATCACGAACTGGCCGCGGCCGGAAGTCATGGATCGGAGGTCGCCGATGTAGCCGAACATTTCGCTCAGTGGCGCTTCGGCTTGGACCCGGATCCCGGTCGGCGTGGAATCCTGGGTTTTGATCATGCCGCGGCGCCGGTTGAGGTCGCCGATGATGTCGCCCACGTAATCCTCAGGAGCGAAGACATCCACTTTCATGATTGGCTCCAGGAGCTGCGGGTTTCCTTTGGGGATGGATTGGCGGTAAGCGGCCTTGGCTGCGATTTCGAACGCCACGGCCGATGAGTCGACGGCGTGGAAGCCGCCATCGACGAGTTGGACTCCAACATCAACGCAGGGGTAGCCAGCGAGGACGCCTTTCTCCATCGAGAGGCGGAACCCTTTTTCGACGGCGGGCCAGTATTCGCGTGGGACGTTCCCGCCGACGACCTTCGACTCGAAAGTGAAGCCGGTGCCGGCCTCGGCCTGAGGCTCGATGATGTAATCGATCTTGGCGAACTGACCGGAACCCCCGGTTTGCTTTTTATGGACGTAGGAATCCTCGATTCGGCTCGTAATGGTTTCCCGGTAGGCGACCTGAGGTTTGCCCACTTCGACCTCCACCTTGTGGGTGCGTTTCAGGATGTCGACTTTGATGTCCAGGTGGAGTTCACCCATTCCCTTGAGGATCGTTTCGCCGCTCTCTTCGTCGGTTTCGACGTGGAAAGACGGGTCCTCGGCCACCATTTTTCCCAGAGCGACGCTGAGCTTTTCAGCATTCGCCTTATCCTTGGCCGCCACCGCCACGGAGATCACGGGGTCTGGGAAGACCATCGGCTCGAGGGTGGCTGGATTCTTCGGATCGCAGAGGGTATGACCGGTCTGGATGTTCTTCAGTCCGACCAGCGCCACGATGTCGCCAGCCTGGGCGGAATCTCTTTCCTCGCGGGAGTTGGCATGCATTTCGACGAGGCGACCGACGCGTTCGGTCTTACCCGTCGCCGAATTCAGGATGGTCGTGCCCTTTTCGATCCGGCCGGAATAGATCCGGGTGAAAGTGAGCGCCCCGTATTGGTCGTCCATGATCTTGAACGCCAGCGCACGGAGCGGTCCATCGGGGTCGACCTCGGCGAATTTGCCGGTCTCATTTCCCTCGAGGTCGACCTCGGGCTGGGGTTTGACTTCGGTGGGGCTGGGAAGGTAGTCGACGACGGCATCGAGAACGAGCTGGACGCCCTTGTTTTTGAACGACGAGCCGCAGTAGGTCGGGAAGAAAGCGAGATCGATGGCGCCTTTGCGGATGCATCGCTTGATCGTGTCGATGTCGGGTTCCTCGCCTTCGAGGTACTTCTCCATGACCTCGTCATCCTGCTCCACTGCGGTCTCGATCAGGAGTTCGCGAAATTCGGCGACCTTGTCCTTCATGTCTTCCGGGACGTCCTTGATTTCGTAATTCTCTGGCAGTCCGGAGTCATCCCAGACCCACGCCTTTTGAGTTAGGAGATCGATAACGCCGACGAAAGTATCCTCGAAACCGATGGGCAGCACCATGACGAGCGGATTGGCGCCGAGGATGTCCTCGACCTGCTTCACGACTCGGTAAAAGTCAGCCCCGACGCGGTCGAGTTTGTTCACGTAGATGATTCGCGAGACCTTTGAATCGTTCGCGTAACGCCAGTTGGTTTCGGACTGAGGCTCGACGCCGCCCGAGCCGCAGAAGACGCCAATGCCTCCATCGAGAACCTTCAGGGAGCGGTAGACCTCGATGGTGAAATCGACGTGACCAGGGGTGTCGATGATGTTGAACCGGTGATCATTCCAGAAACAGGTGGTGGCGGCGGACTGGATCGTGATGCCTCGCTCCTGCTCCTGATCCATGAAGTCCGTCGTGGCCGCGCCATCGTGCACCTCTCCGATCTTGTGGATCCGGCCCGTCAATTTCAGGATCCGTTCGGTGGTTGTGGTTTTGCCGGCATCGACGTGGGCGAAGATGCCGATGTTGCGGTATTTCGAAAGGTCAGCCATGACTGGTATTACGTAAGGTTTTAAAGTGTCCGGCCGGACAGCGACGTATTGCTAGTTCATCGCGCCGTTTTGGCAACTGCCCATTTCGGCAAACACCTGAAAATCCGGCATTTCGAGGTGGCGCAGGGAATTGCAACCGGCTCGTGGGTCTGTGGAAGAGGGCGGAGGGAGGTCGCGGGGTTGGCGTGTCGGCTGTGGTGGACCGGGGGAGGGGGAGGAGAGCGGCGATGCGGGCAGCTGAAGAGGCTAGCGGACGTGAGCTCCGCAGCAGATTAGCAGAAATTATAAAAAATATTATCAATGAGATTTGCGAAATGCGGCATTCTTTGATATTTTTGCGAAAATTTCCTCATTCACCTCTCAATTACGATTATTTGAAGATGGTGGATGTGGTTTTTGTGAATACTAGGCGCAGGCCGGTCATTCTTTGGCTTCTCCTGCTGCTCTCGCCTCATTGTTACCCACCCATTCATACCATGAATCCCACTGTTGAACCGGCTTCGGCCCCGGAGGCGGAAGTCTCCAAGAACCCAATTGAATCCGTCGAGGTCTCCCTGAATGGGATGACGATCTCATTTGATGTGGCCCAGGGCGGCACAGGTCCGTCCTTCTTCTGCCTCGGTGTCCGGAAGTCCGGGAGCACGATGCTGCACAAGATCGTGAACTTCCTGGCAGCACGGAATGAAATCAACGTCGTCAACCTGGCCGACAAATTCTTCCGGAACGGCTTCACGTTCGGTGACTGGAGCAAGATTGACCTCGATCCGTTGTTGGCGCCGGCGAATCTCTACAGCGGATTTCGAGCGCTGCCGAAGAACATCGCCGCGAGCGAAGCCTACGCGGAGGGGCTGAAGGTTTTCATGTTCCGTGATCCTCGCGATGCGCTGGTGAGTCAGTTCTTTTCGGATGCCTTCTCGCACCGGCTCCCGAGCAAGACGGAAGGTGGAGGGGAGGGTCGTGAGCTGTTCCTGAAGAAGCGTGAAGAAGCGCGCAATGCCGACATCGACGAGTGGGTGCTGGGCAAGGCTGAAAGCTTGGGCAAAACGCTTCTTTCCTACCAGGAGCTGCTGACGGATCCGAAATGTCTTGGCCTCCGCTACGAGAGCTACGTTTTTCAGAAGCGGCGCATGATTCACAAGGTGCTTCAGCACTTCGGCTGGAAGCTCACGCCAGGCGCCATGGACCGGATTCTCTCCGAGATCGATATCGTTCCCGAGTCGGAGGACAAGAAGCGGTTCGTTCGCAAAGCTGTTCCAGGTGATCACCTCGACAAGCTGAAGCCCGAGACCATCCAAGAGCTCAACGAGCAGCTGAGCGATGTGATGGCGATGCTGGATTACTACTAGGCCGGCGTCGATTGCGGCAACCCAGTCCCCCTATTCCTCTCCCTCTCCCTCCACTCGAGATATGACGGCAGAAACTGCTGAATGCAACGTGACCCGCATTGGAATCGACATGGAAGACGGCCGGACGGTCGATTTCCAGGTCGACACCAAGGCCGAGGGTCCAGCGTGCTTTGCGCTGGGTATTCGGAAGTCGGGAAGTTCGATCTTCTACAGCATCACGGGCGCCTTGGCCGAGTTCAACCAGGTGAACGTGATCGATATACCGGGAGCCATGTTCGAGCATGGTTATCGCTACCGGGAATGGAACCAAGGTGAGCGTTTGCACGATCTCATCTGGCGCGGTAATGCCTACATCGGCTTCCGGGATGCGCCGACGGCGCTATTCAAAGATCCGATCTTTTCGGAAGCGAAGAAGATCCTGCTGGTTCGCGATCCACGTGATGCGCTGGTCAGCGAATATTTCTCGAATGCCTACTCGCATTCGCTGCCGAGCGAGAACACCAAGAATTCGGTGATTGCCCAGGAGCGTGAGAAGGCGCTGAAGACTTCGGTGGAGGACTACGCGCTGAGCCGTGTGAAGTTTTTGAATCGCACCGTTTCGGGCTATGGGCCGTTGATCGGGAGTTCCGGGTTGCTGATTTTGCGCTACGAGGACGTGATCCTGAACAAGGCGAACTGGATCGAGCGGATCGCGGAGCATTTCCAATGGGAGATCAGTGATCAGCTGGTTCAGAATATTCTGGGATGGGCGGACGTCCGTCCCGAGACGGAAGATCCCAAAGCCTTCATTCGGCGGGTCGAGCCGGGGGATCATCTGGACAAGCTTTCGCCGGGCGTGATTGAGCAAGTCAATGACGGGCTCGCAACGATCTGGCAGGACTTTGGATACGATCTGGAGGGTTGATCCAAATAGAAACCATCACACTCAACGCGTCATGCCAACCAACGAGACGATTTCAATGAATTTGCAGCAAGTGCTGAATGAAGCGAACGCGCTCTATGAGCAGCGCCGACATGAAGAAGCCAGAGAAGCTTACCTTCGATTGATTGACGAAGGAGCTTTCAAGACCTGGGCTTACTTCTCTCTGGGGCGAATCGCCCGGGACATGAACGAAGCGGCTCGAGCTTCGGAGTGTTTCGACAAGGCGATCGCGAACACGCCCGACTTTTTCTGGGCTTACTACGAGCGTCTCGTTCTGTGGAATGGAGGCGAGACGGAAGGGCGAGCGCTCGAGGGAATCGCCAAGGCGATGGCCGGTCTCGAACGGGAAGTGTTGTCGCCGATTCACATCGGGCGCCTCGAGTTGGCCGCGCACCGGTTTTGGGACATCCGCGAGCGGGATGCGGCCTCGATGCTTCTGCGCCGGCTCTGGCCTTCACCGGATTTGGGTGATCTCGCCCTGGTGCGAATCGTGGAGGCGGGAGACCCAGCGGACGAGATGGTCGTGGAGGCGGCGGCGCGTCTGGAGGAGCGTCCGGAATTGAGTCCGATCGCCCTGCGTGTGCTGGCGGAGCATCACCGTTTGCGGGGTGAAGCCGACATCGAGTTGGATCTTCTAGAGCGCTATTGGCAAAAGGCGCCAAAGGACTTCGGTGCCTTTCTCTCGCTGGCGAAAGCTTACGTCATGGCGGGGGAACCGGAGAAGGCCAGCGAACACCTGGCATCGGGCTCGCATTTCCCGCCCAAGCAGATCGATTTCGCCGGCCTGATCGTTGCGCTCGAGGCGGGCCGGTGGGCTGAAGCATTTTTGGCGGTCCGGAATCACGCCCGGCTCTACGGCGACGTGCCGAAATTCCCGGGTATTCGGCTGAGTTATGCTCTTGGCGAGCAGTTGGACACGGACAAGCGGGATGAAGTTATCGCGCTTCTGGATCGCTATCATCCGAACAGCTCGGAGGTGGGTTTGCTCAAGTTGAACGAATCCATCCGGGACCAGGATTGGGAGCGGGCGAAAGAAGTCTATCGGGTCAATTTCGAAGGACAGGACGAGTTACCTTCGAATGTCCGGCTGGCGCGCATTCAAATGCTGGCCCACACGGGCGAGCTGGAGGTGGCGGGCGAAATGATCGCCCGAGAGGTCGAGGCGGACGGGGAGCTTTCGACGCAGTTGCTTCGAACTTCGATGTTTATCTTCGCGGAGTTGGGGCGCTGGGATCAGGTTTTTGAAACCGGGCTGGCGGGTCTTGCGACAGAGACTTCCTTTGAACAGTACTTCTCGGTCATGGTCAGGGCGGCTCGAAAGACGGGTCGAACCAAAGATTTGTTCGAGTTGTTGAATGCCTTGTCCCGGCCGCTGGAGAGTGGTCAGTTGGCTGCGCTTCACGCCGTGATGGAGGACTTGGTGGAGGCGGGTCAAACGGAAGTCTTGGAGTCGGCGAGTGACATCGAGATTCCGGCAGAGCGCCAATACCGGTTCCGGATCAAGGAGCGCGCTAACGGTGTGGTGGTTCCGTCGTCGAAAGACATCTCGATCTACTACTGCGCCGATGAGGGCTACATGCTCCCTGCGTTGGTATCGCTCACTTCTCTCGCGCTTTCGAATTATAACCTCTGCAAGCGCGTGGCGTTCGCGTTCGTCGTGGAGAGCGAGTTGGTGGATTTCGCACTGAGTGCGACTTCAAATATCGCGAAGCGCTTCGGTCTCACGATTGAGATCGTGGACGTTGCGGACATCATTTCCTCACGGGAATCGCTGCGGACGGAATATGGGATCTTCACCGGAGGGCAGACGTTGTCGCTGGCGGCTTACTACCGGATCTTTTTCGCGAAGCATCTGGCTGAGCAGGGGAGGTTCTCCCAAGCGCTCTACATCGATGCGGATACGTCGATCCGGGGCGGTCTCGACCGCTTGTTCGAGCAGGAGATGACGCAGCCGCTGATGGCGCGTCGTGAAACCGACCGGGCCGAAGTCAGGCATGCGGTGCGGGTGCACGGGATGAAGGGGTCTTATTTCAACAGCGGGGTCCTCCGCTTCGACTTCACCCATCCGGACACGATGAGCTTGTTGGACGGAGCGATCTCCAACGCGATCGATCCCAATGTGGAGTTGATCTTCCAGGATCAGTGCGCGCTGAACCGCGCATTCGACCAGAGCTACACGGAGATGGATGAGCGCTTCAACTTCTTCATCACGCCGGACAAGGGGCCGGACGGAATCGACCGGGGGGAAGCCGTTGTTCTTCATTACCTGGACCGGCCGAAGCCGTGGGATGGTCTCTATCGTCACTGTGCGAAAGAGTGGTTCGACTGGCTCGACCTGGTGGAATCGTTCCGGGAGCCTTCATTGAACGGGGCGCACGCGGGCTGAGCGGCTGGCGGAGCTCTTCGCCTCCCCGCCATCCATGGGGGCCTTGTGGGTTCCCAGTAGGCCATGGAATGGGGGAGATGCGATCTTAGGAATCAAATGATTTTTATTTCTAAGATTCGCGAATTATTAACTGGTCAGGATATCGAAGCTGTGTATCTTGCCTTCCATGAGAGTCTGGGCTGTCGCGATGGCATTTCTGACCGTTTTCACCTTCGGCGGTCCGGAGGTGATGGCTGATGATGCGGAGGCCATCAAGGCTGAGGAGCAGCGGCTCCAGGCCAGTTCGCGGGGTTCGACTCCCTTCGGATTCTCGTCCCGGTCGCGGGCGCGTTCGAGAACCGTCGTCCGGAATGAGCCCGGGAAGAAGGGACTGTTCCAGAAGCTTTTTGGCGGGAAGCGCGATCAACCGGAGGAGCGATCTTCTCGCGAGGAAGATTCCCGGTCGGATGCTCCGGTCGAAACGCTGCGCCCGGTGAGCGGGGAGCGCACGGTCGTGGCGGAGATTCGCCGTCCCGAGCCGAAGGTGAGCGAACCCGGGATGCCCCGCCTGAAGAGTTTGGCGCTGCAGGTGTTGCGCCGGGTCGGACCCGTGGCGGTTGAGACGAGCGACGAGGATGTGTTGGAAGGCAAATCGGAGACGTTGAGGCTTCTGGCTCACCGGAACACGGCGGTGCAGATTCCCAGCGCGATCAATGAGCCGCTTTCGCTGGAGGAACGTCGCAATGGCGGGGGGAATCCGCTCGAGATGCTGCAAGGACCGGCTCCGAATTCGAATTGGATGGTGGCCGTGGTCGAGGAGCGGCTCCGGAGCTTTTCGACGGGTGCGAAACCGGAGGAGGAGCGCCCGCGCCCTGGCAGGAGGCTGAACCCGGAACCCCCTTCACGGTCTGGTGCCATGATGTTGCTGGCCGATACCGCGCCGGCTTCGGACGCGCTCGGCAAAGCGGAGGAAGGAGAGGTGGGCCGACGGGGTTCGGATGCCGATTCAGCCGGAGATGAAGGTGAGGCAGAGAGCTCGGTCTGGTCCCTGCTGGCGGAGCCTCCGGGAGAGCTTCAGCCGGTCAAGGGGCTACCCGAATTGCCGTTGGTGAACTCGAGCCGTCCCGAAGACGGTCGGGGTCTCGCCCGCAGTTCACGGCTGCGGGCTCTGGATCTGCTGACGGAGGAGCCGTGAAGCGGCACGGAAGTGGCCGGGCGAGGTGGGGCGACGCGTTTCAGACGTCGCAGGAGCGAGGAGCGAGACACTCGGTAAAATGAGTGGATCTTCTTCCTTAGGACGGAGTGGGACTTGGACTGGTTTCCCGGTCGATTCGTCTCTCGTTTCGCGGCGTAGATAGAAGTGGTGACACTTCAGAGGGCCGGGGGGGTGACGGGGGAGAAGGGTGGTTCGAATTGGACGCGTTGCTCTGCCTTTGGCTGGCTATGTCCGCTTCGCTCCCGTTCTTACGAGTCCGGCTACACGTAAATAAAGATTCTCGACCAGCCGGTGCCAAAGCGTCAGGAACAGTCGCTAAGGGCTCGGTCGAGGGCTTCGATGATTTGGCCTGGTGGTTCGAGGCCGATGGAGAGACGGATGAGGTGGCGATCGATGCCGCAGGTCTCGCACCAGTCGAGTTCGTCGTAGTGGGCGAGCAGCATGTAGGGGCACACGAGCGTGAAGTTGGTGCCGAGGCTGGGCCCTTTGTTCAGGCGCAGTGCGTCGTAGAACCGGGGGGCCTGCCGCGCTGGCTGTGGCAGGTCGATGGAGAGTAGACCGCCGTAGCCGCCGCCCTTTCGCAGGAGAGCCTCGTAGTTTTTCCTGGCGATGAATTTCGGGTAGGCGACGTGCGCGATTCGCGGGTCTTGACGAAGCCACTCCGCCACTTCCTCGGCCGCGTCATTGATGCGGCGCATGCGATCGGGGTAGTCGCGCGAGTTTGCTTCCAGCACGGCCGCGTCCTCATGGAACAAGGGCATGGTCGGTTCGGCGTCGAGCCCTTCACGGAATTGGTGGTAGAAGGGCGAAGCGGGATTCAGGAAGAGGGCGCCCGCCATGACATCACCGGCGCCGGAAAAGAACTTGGTCAGGCTGGTGGTGACGAGGTCGGCGTGGGCATGCAAGTCGACGTTGACGTGGGAAGCGATGGTGTCATCGGCGATGACGGGTATGCCGAACGTGCGGCAAGCGCGGCTCACGGCGGGAAGGTCGATCGTGTGGAGTTGGGGGTTGCTGGCGATTTCGCAGAAGACAGCACCCGCGCTACTTGAGGCGACGAGGGATTCGAGTGCCCCCGGGGTGTCCGCTTCGCGGGAGGTGATCAGGCGGGAGGTGGTGCCGAAGTGCTGCTGGACCTTCAGGGCGTCGACGTAGGGGAAATCGAGTTGGATCGCGGTCCGGTCCGGGTGAATGGCGGCGGCGAGCCGGTGGGCGGTGGCGAAAGCAGCCATGCCGCTGGGTAGCAGAAAGATGTCGGCCGCCGGACAGCCGGTTTGAGTGGACAGGCGCTCCCGGATTTTGGCGGAGGGAGCGTTGTTTGAATCCGTACGGCTCTTCGTGTGGCCTCCGAGAAGGGCGGTGGCCTGGCGACTGGAGATGATCTCGCCGGAAAAACGCCAGTAGCGGAGGGCAGCGCTCCGGGCTTCGGGGGACGGCGAAATCACCGCGGCGAGCGCATGGTCCCATGGTTCGATGCGGGAGTTTTTGCCCGTTGCACGCTGGATGAACCTGGCGGCCCGGCGGGCGACAGGGGTAGACGGGAAGAGAAGGACGGCTTCGACCGGTTCACGAAGCGTGGTGGCGGCCTGCGTCCGGAGTTTCTCGACGGCTGGATGAAGGACGAACCGGGGGTAGCCGCAGGCGAGTCGCTCCAGGATATTGGGGCGGCGTTCTTCGTAACCGATCACGTCATTCCAGCGGGGCATGGCCACCGAGACGGCGTGCGGGCTGTCGGGCAGAGGACACCCGAGGTCGTCGGGTTTCCAGCAGGGATCGAGCAAGACGTCGCGCATCGGTGCAGAGCTGGCCGGGCTCAGGAAATCGTTTCGAGGGCGGAGCGCACGTCGGCGACGAGGTCGTCGATATGTTCGATGCCGATCGAGAACCGGACGAGGGAATCGGTGATGCCGACCTTTTCGCGAACGTCGCGGGGGACGGAGGCGTGCGTCATGCTGGCGGGATGGCAGCAGAGGGACTCGACGCCTCCGAGGCTTTCGGCCTTCGGGAAGAGGTTGAGCTGTTCGAGGAAGCGGAGGGTGCGGTCCAGGTCCAGATCGAAATCGGCGGTGACCATGCCGGAGCCGGCTCGCATCTGACGCCGGGCGAGTTCGTGCTGGGGGTGGGAGGGCAGGAAAGGGAAACGCACCATCGTGGCTGGGCTCTCGTCTTCGAGAAACTGTGCAAAGCGGAGGGCGTTGTCCGAATGGCGTTCCATCCGGAGGGCCTCGGTGCGTGCGCCGCGGCTGACGAGCCAGGTGTCGAAGGGCGAAGGCTGAAGGCCAAGGGCTTTTTGGGCGAAGATCATCCGGTCCTGCCAGGCTTCCGAGTTCGTGCAGACGGCGCCGCCGAGGGCATCGCTATGGCCGTTCGTGTATTTGGTAGTGCTGAGCAGGGAGAGATCGGCTCCCAGCTCGAGGGGGCGCTGGAGATAGCTGGAGGCGAAGGTGTTGTCGACGACCAAGGTGGAATCCGCGCGGGCAGTGGCTTCAGCCACGGCGGCGATGTCGATGATCTTAAGCAAAGGGTTCGTTGGCGATTCGATCCAGACCAGGGCAGGCTTTAGGGTGCGGACGGTGTCGAGGCTGTCCGTCCGGGTGAAATCGACGTAGGTCACGGCGATGCCGAATTTTGCGAAGACCTGGTCAAAAAGTCGGAAGGTGCATCCGTAGATGTTCTCCTCCGCCAGGACGAGGTCGCCGGATTTGAGTGTGGAGACGATAGCGGTGATGGCCGAGACTCCGCTGGCGAAGGAGGTGCAGAATTGGCCTCCTTCGAGGGCGGCGAGGGTGCGATCGAGGTTTCGGAAGTTTGGATTTCCGGAGCGGGTGTAATCGAAGCCACCCGGATTGCCATACTCGAAGGTCGAGGTTTGGTAAATCGGGGGGATGACGGCGCCGGTTTCGTCGCGATAGGCTTGGCCGGCGTGAATGGCCGCAGTCTCGAAATGGGGACGTTCCACCGGAGAAGATGCATGGTGAGGCAGGGTGACGTCAAGGCGTGGCGGGATTCATTGCAAATTTCGTCCGTTCGCGTAGTCTGTCGGGGGACATGAGAAGCTGGATTTACGGATGGATCGCTGCCGCAGGGTATTTGCTCCTGGTTGCCTGTGAGTTGCAGACGGAGGAGTCGTCGACGAGCGTCGACGTGGTGGCGGAGGAGATCGATCCGAATTCGGAGCAGGCCTACATCGGGAAGACGGAGAAAGCGGCGGGCGAATTGGCTGAAGCGAACGAGCTGCCGTGGAGGGTGGTGGAACGCGAGGGGGAGAAGCTACCCGTGACGATGGATTACCGGCCGGAGCGGCTGAATTTCTTCATCAAGGACGGCAAGGTGTTCAAAGTCACCAAAGGGTGATTGGGACGAGGCTGGTTGGGACGGCGAGGGTGTCGCGGTTCCCGGAGCGGCCTTTTGAGCTTCGTCAGCGGGTTTGACCGGTGCCGCGGAGGAGGTATTTGTAGCTGGTCAGCTCTTCGAGCGCCATGGGGCCGCGGGCGTGGAGTTTGTCCGTGCTGATGCCGATTTCGGCGCCGAAACCGAAGGCCTCGCCGTCGGTGAAGCGGGTCGAAGCGTTTACGTAAACCGTGGCGGAATCGATTTCGTTGAGGAACCTCTCCGCGGCGGTTTCGTCCTGGGTGACGATGGCATCGCTGTGGTGGGAACCGAAATGGTTGATGTGGCTGATGGCGGCGTCGAGATCCGGCACGACCTTGACGGCCAGAATGAGGTCGAGGTATTCGGTCGTCCAATCGTCTTCGGTCGCCGGTTTTGCCTCGGGAAGGATGGCCGTGACGGTGTCGTCCCCCCGGATTTCGACCCCTGCCTCGATCAGGGCGCGGCCACCATCCTCGAGGAAAGTCCTGGCGATGTCGTGGTGCAGGAGGAGGGTTTCGGCTGCGTTACAGACCCCGGGCTTCTGGCATTTGGCGTTGATTACGATGTCCTTGGCCATCGCCGGATCGGCATGGTGATCGACGTAGACGTGGCAGATGCCGTCGTAATGTTTGATGACAGGCATGCGCGCCAAGCTGACGACGGTCTCGATGAGGCCTGCTCCTCCGCGGGGCACGATGAGGTCGAGGTATTGATCCATCTGCGCGAGATGACGCACGCTTTCCCGGTCCGTGAACGGGACGAGTTGGATGGCGTAGGGGGGCATGCCCGCGCGTTCCCCGCCTTCGGCCAGGGCTTTGGCGATGGCGGTGTTCGAGTGGAAAGCCTCGGAGCCGCCGCGCAGGATGGTGGCGTTTCCCGCTTTGAAGCAGAGGACCGCGGCGTCGCTGGTGACGTTGGGGCGGGATTCGTAGATGATGCCGATCACGCCGATGGGCACGCGCTTTTTCTGGATGTGGAGGCCATTCGGGCGGGTCCAGTCGCGAAGGATCTCGCCAACGGGATCGGGAAGGGCCGCGACTTGGCGGATGCCATCGGCGATGGCGGAGACGCGATCGTGGTCGAGGCGCAAGCGGTCGACCATGGCTTTGGAGAGTTCGCGTTCCCGGGCGGCTTCGAGGTCTTTGGCGTTGGCCTCGAGGATGGAATCTCGCTGAGCGATCAGCTCGTCCGCCATCGCCAGAAGAATCCGGTTTTTGTCTTCGGTGGACAGGGTGACGAGGGAGAGTGCGGCTTCCCGGGCCCGGCGTCCGAGGGTCAGGACTTGTTCTTGGAGATCAGGCGGATTGCTCACGGGGAAGAAACCTAGTGCCCTTGCCTTTTCCCGCAACCAGTTGGGGCAATTGCTCGGGAGCTTTGCCGTCGGCGATGACCGTTTCGATGCCTGCGTTCACGGCGTCCCGGACCGCTTCGAGTTTGGACCGCATGCCCCCGACCGACCGGCGTCCGACGTCGCCATTGGCGAAATCGAGGACGGCGTCGATGTCATCGACCCGCGAGATGATGTCGCTGGGCCGTTTGGAAGCGGGACCGCGGAGGCCTGGCACGCTGGTGAGCATGACGAGAAGATCGGCGCCGACGAGGGTGGCGAGCAGGACGGACAGGCGGTCGTTGTCGCCGGTTTTGAGTTCGTAAACCGCGACGGAGTCGTTTTCGTTGATGATGGGGATGATTTCGGGGTGTTCCTCGAGGCGGGCGAGGGTGTTGCTCATGTTCAGGCGGCGTTTTTCGACCTGAAAATCCTCGAGGGTGAGGAGGAGTTGAGCGACCTGGAGCTGGAAGTTCCGGAAACCGCTATCGTAAATTTGCATGAGCCGGGCCTGACCGACGGCGGCACAAGCCTGGAGTAGAGAGACGTCGTCCGAGGGGCGTTCGTGGAGGTTGAAAGCGGGAAGGCCGGCCCCGACCGCGCCGCTGCTGACGATGAAGAGCCGGTGGCCGTCGCGCGAAAGATCGGAGGCGGTTTGGATGAGTCGTCCGAGAACGGCGTGATCGAGTTCGCCAGAGGCTTCCCGGGTGAGGACGCCAGTGCCGATTTTGAGAACGATGCGTTTTCCGTTCCGAGTCATGTGGGAGGGCAAAATCTCTTGCCTGATCGGAGGTGTAAAGTAGTGTTTGCCCTTCCGGCGAAAGGCCTGGGATTTGCACCCGTAGTCAAATGGATATGACGTCGGTCTCCGGAACCGAAGGTCCAGGTTCGATTCCTGGCGGGTGTATGGTTCAGGATCAGGGGGTTACAGAAAGCGCAAGGCGTTTTGTGAGCGTTCGACAGGCGAAAATCCTGGATGTTTTGCTGCCAGGGATTCCCTTTCCGGCAATCCCTACTTCGCCAAGGCTTCCATCTTCGCTGAAGCGTCGGCGGACAGGCCCGCGCCCAAATCCGGATGCTGACTGCCTCCTTGCATTCCCTGTCACATCACCTATGAATAGGCTTCTCTTCTTACGGAGGTTCCAACGACCCCGGGGACGTCCCCCTAAGGGCTGGCTCAGAAATGATCTCGTCCATCCGCTTGTCCTTCCGTCCCACATCGGCGTTGGGGGCCAGCTCACCTGGTAAGACGCGGAACGCATCTTCAACTTCAACCTTCCCGACCCGCTGCAATCAACGGGTGGCATTCCATGAAACGATCCCTTTTCCTCGCTGCCCTCACGATCCTGGGTGCTCCCTTGCTTTTTGCCGTGGAGATTTCCACGACCGACACTGGCACGATCAAGTTCGGACCGTTTACGACGGCCAACTGGCGCGAGAAGGGGTTTGAGGGCAAGACCTTTCGCCAGTGGAGCCACACCGGGGACTCGTTTGTCTTTGAATGGGATACCCGCAAGGGCAACCAGATCGGATCGATCGGTGTCTCCTACGGCAGCCCGCACCTGCAGAACGCGGCGTGGGAGGGGGTGAAGGTGCGCGACATCCCGGCCGATGCCCGCATGAGTGCGGACGCCCGATGGGAGGCAAAGAAGGACGGTTGGTTCTTCTGGGCAATCTATGGATGGACCCACCGAGCCTACACGTATTGGGGCAGCGAGGATGCGCCTGACGGGCATGAGGTGGAGTTCTACATCATTTTCTACACCGAGACCACGCGCAAAGCCTTCCTGGAGACCGAGGGTTGCCAGCCCCGGGGAAGCGTCGAGGTCGAGGGAATGGTCTTCGACTGCTACACCTTTCCCAAAGAGCACTTCATGCAGTGGTTCGCCGTTCTGCGCTCAGACGACTGGCCGGCGTCGCCCGGCATCGACCTCAAACCCATTTTCGACTACTGGTGCGAGAAGGGACTGGATAAGGAGCAATACGTCACCTCTCTGCAATGGGCCCTGGAAGCTTTCGCGGGAACATCCGGGCGACTGGAGCTCAAAAACGTGGTCATTCCCGACCTAACGCCAGGGGAATGATCACCCTCGCGGGCCCGGGTTTTCAGGGGATTTTAACCACTCATATAAGCTAATTTTCACTTAGTTTTTGATACCCGGGGTCCAGGTCCTCACTCTTCATTGTTCCGATGAATTCGTGTTCATTAGTGTGAATTAGTGGTTTGCGTCTCTGAAAACGGGTGGACGCCCGACGTTGGTGGAGATGATTCTTCCGGCCGCTCGATTTCCACCCACTGAACCTCGTCCACCAGGTTGCGGCCGTGGCTGGAGGCGAAGAACGTGATGTTGACCGAGCGGATGGCCGAGTCCGGCTCCAATCGAATCAACCGGCGGTGGAAGAGTCGAAACCGAAGCAGACCGGCTCGCCCGATCTGGAGAAGCGGCGTCCGCCGCGTCTGAGCCGTTCGTTCCGGCGCTGATCCCCCCTTTTTCGTGGACTCGGCTGGGATTTCGGAATTCTAGTGCGTCCATGCTCCTTCCTGCATTGCCTTCCCTTAAGCAACCGGACGGAGATGCCTTCGTCTGCGACCGCTTCGACCAACTGCCTCCTCTGATTTTCGAGCATCGAGACCTCGACTAGGGTCGAACAAACGGCTGGAGGACAACGCCGAACAGCGCCATAGTTCCGGACTGCAGGATCTGTCAGTCGCCCTGCTGAGCAGGTCTCCCGCCAGATCCTTTGCCGGGCGAGCGTCTTCCTCGGCGTGCCTCAGCCTGAACGTTATGCACAAAAGGTGGATTGACTGCGCGCAATGATCTGCGACGATGTGGAATACTCAATGGTTGACCGAATTATCATCGATCCTCAAATCTGCAATGGAAAGCCAGTGATCCGAGGCACAAGGATCACTGCTCAGAGCGTCCTCGAGTTCCTAGCCGCCGGCGACTCCGTCGATGATATTTTGGCAGATTTCCCAAAGCTTCAGCGAGAGGACATCGAAGCATGTCTTCAATACGCGTCTGAACTGATGGGGAACAGATTCTCGCTTGAGGCGGCGTCGTGACTGGAATCCTTCTCGACGAGAACTTGCCGGCAAGTCTCGAGTTGCCCACTTCGCTTCCAATCGAGCACTCTTCGACACTTGGCAACAGTCCGACTGACACCACGATCTGGGATCACGCGACGGCGGAGGACTTGGTGATTGTCACGAAGGATGCCGACTTCTCCTTTCGTATCGCGGCTGCGACTCCACCTCCCCGGGTCGTTCACTTGCGCATCGGCAACATGCGACTGCGAGATCTCAAGAACACAGTTCAGAACCTATGGCCTAAGGTAGAGGGCCATCTCCCTACGGCCAAGCTAATCAACGTTTACAAAGACCGAATCGAAGTGGTCGCCTAATTCCAGTGCTAACAAGTCGGTGCTGGACAACCGGCTACCCGCTACGGGGCGAAGGCACTTTCCTGACTCAAACCCTTAGGCGTGTTTCGAGACTGCGCTCCCGGTAGCCGGCGCCAGACCTCGGACGTTATGCGCAACGGTGTCCAACCTCCGCTGGAAATTCAAGCGCTCGTGGCTGGGTAGATAGGCCTCACCGCGTCGTGGCGAGGCCGATTCGCCAAGGGTCTCTTGAAC
>CAZCRA010000031.1:0-31028 GCA_964500945.1 uncultured Verrucomicrobiales bacterium
GACGCGATACCCGCTTTGCTCGACCGCCTCGCGCAGGGTCCCGGTCGCGGGGCCGCTCTCTTCGCTCGGCAGGACGACGGCGCGCCCGGTGGGGTAATCGACGCTAGCCCGGGCCACGCCGGGGACTTCCGCGAGATGTTTCTCCAGCGAGATCGCGCAGGCCTCGCAGGTCATGCCCTCAACGGGAAGCGAGATGACGTTCGGCGCCGAGGTCCAGGCGGCTGGGCTGGCGGAATCGCCCCCGTCGTTTCCGAGAAGCGCGCCGAGGTAGTTCGGGAAAAGCGCGAAGGCGGCGACGAAGACGGCGGCGACCCAGAGCATGGCGCGGTGGAAGCGCCGCAGCCGGGGGTTCAGGACGGCGCAGGCGCTGCCGGGGGCGCAGTCCGCTTTGCGGAAATAGGCGAAGTAGAAACCAGCCGCCAGCAGCACGGCGGAGGCGCCGAGGAACCAGGGACGCCACGCCTCGAATAATCCGGCCACCCCGGCGGCGGAGGCGCCGAAAGCGAGCAACAGCAGTGGCAGCCAGCAACAGGCGGAGGAGAGCATCGCCGAGATCACGGCGCCGCCGCTCGCGAGCGCGCCGCGGTATTGGCGCGGGGCGGGCGCGGATGGCAAGGCGGTCGGGGCGCAACAATCGTGCGCTTCCGTCTCCTCTTCAGGATGCGAAGCTGAGGGAGCGGTTCCGGCGCGGGCCTGCGCGGCCTTGATGAAGCCGTTCACGGTGCCGAGGCAGCAGGACCCCATGGGGTTTTTCGTCTCGCACCAACAGTCCTCCTGCATCCGGGTTTTGATGTCGTCGAGCACGCCGGTCTGACCGGTTCGGGCAATGTCGTCCTCGATTTCCTCGACGGTGTGGTGAAAACAGTAGCAGACCGGGCGCGGCGCGGCGATATCTTTGATGCCGACGCGAACTCTCAGCGCCTGTTTGTCGAACAGGGTCGTGCCGGTTTCGTCAAAATACACCACCGGACAAGCGGTCGACGGGCAGAAGCGCCAGGCTGTCTCTTCGATGTTTCCGGCGGCATCGAGGATTTGGCGGCGGAGAAGCGATCGCAATGTGACGGTTTTGACCGCTTTGCCTTCGTTTCCGCTACGCGGACAGCTCGTGGCAGGTTTGCCAACCTTGATGGAATCAATCATGGTGTCAGCCTACACCTTAAAGTATAGTATAAGGTCAAACGAAATCTTACTCTTCCCATGAAGATCGGAGAACTGGCAGAGAAGGCAGGCGTGAGCACGCAGACGGTCCGCTTTTACGAGCGCTCCGGTTTGCTGTCCGCCCCGGCGCGACGGGCCAATGGGTATCGCGAGTACGGTCGCGAGGCATTGGCGGAGATCGCGTTCTTGCGGGAATGCCGGAACGCGGGGTTCACGCTGAGGGAAATCGGGCACCTGGGGCGGCTCAGTCCCAAGGATGCCACGACCTGCACCGAGATGTCGGAGTTTCTCCGGCGCAAGATCGCGGGAGTGGATCGCAAGATCGCCGATTTGAAGCAGGTTCGCGCCAGACTCGTCGAAATGCAGTCTCTCTGTGAGGGCGCTTCCGACGACGCCTGCGCCCCCCTGGAGCGTCTCCATACGGGATGACGGACGCGAAGTGGTTGGTGACGGAGAAGCTGTTGGTGCGGGAGATCCGGCGGGTGAAAGCGGCGAAGGAGACAAAGCGGCGAACGATCGTGACCTGAAACTCGGCAAGCAGCTGCGCAAGCCGCCACGACACAGAGGCCGGTCCGCTCAACGTCATCACCGAACGGGACTGGTCGATGAATTCGGAAGTACTGTTGCGAAGCGAGTATTGAGGCTCGCTGGCCGACTTCCGCGCTCACAGCTTCTGACCGCAGTGAATGCAGAATGTGGCGTCGTTCTGGTGACCACGCCTGCCACACCCGGGGCAGAGCCTGGCATCGTCAGTTTGCGCCTTCTGCTGATTGAAGACTTCCGCAGAGATGATGCCGGTGGGAACGGCAATGATCGAGTAACCGGTCAACATCACGATCGAGGCGAGGAACTTGCCGGCCACGGTGACCGGGGCGATATCGCCATACCCAACCGTGGTGAAGGTGACGATCGCCCAATAGATGCTCTGTGGAATGCTGGTGAATCCCGTCCCTTCCACCCCTCCCTCGATCAGATACATCAGCGTCGCCTCCAGAACGATGAGGATGAGCACCGCGAGGAGGAACACCGCAATCTTCGCCTTGCTGGAATGGAGCGCGCGAAAAAGGAAATCAGCCTCGGCGCAAGATCGTTGATGGGACCAGCTACGATTACTGGTCACTCTGTGAGTCTGTGCGCACTTCGGCCGGACCGCGCCAGCGCGTCGTGGCGATGCTCGGCAAGTTGACCCCTGAGGAGGCACGAGCCGAAGCAGGTTGGGAGCTCAAATTACGGCGCTAATGAAAGCCAATTCGGAAGGAGCCTCTTGGAGCCGGGATACGAAGCAGGTTTCCGCCGCCAGTATCTTGATGAGCCAGTTTACTCAGCACGCCTTTCTCCGCTCAGACGGAAAAGCGGTCGCGGTGGAGGGTTATAGTGTCCTGACCTTCAAGACGGCTCACTGGGCAAATCTCGAAGAACGAGCCGGCAAGGAGTGAGTGACTTCCAGCCAGTCGATCCCCGACTTTTAGGTGGCGGGACGCTGCGGGCAATATTTTGCTCGTGTTGCAGACCAGGAACCTTTCGTCTGCCATAGGGGAGGGTGCTGGCTGGTTTGGGGGAAAAGCAGCCGCGCCGATTCGAGATCAAGAGCGTGGCCGTTTTTCAACGGGACGAGCTTGCCGTAAGACTGATGAGCTCCTGCTTCTGGGTTTCTAAGCTGAACGACGGTCTGGAAAATCGACCGTTCTCGTGAACACTTTGGAACCCTTTAGCTTTGTGGTCTTCCCGCGTCCTGACGTCCAGGGTTTGGCTCGTGGCTCGCGCTGGTTTTAGAGGGTCCCTTGATCTGGATCGGATCATGAGGCCAAAGCCTCGGGCTTCATGAAGTCGCGGGCGCGGGGCCGGACGAGGTTCTTGCCGATGCGCAGGAGTTGATAGCCGAGGGCGCGGCGGCTTCCCGGATTGGAGATTTGGATGCTGAGGAGGTAACGCACGTCCGATGCCCATGACTTCTTGTAGTCGGACATGCCCTTGAGGAAATCGTATTCGGTCAAGCCGTGCTCGATGGCCCACTGGATGCCCATGCCGAGGAAGAGGCGGCCCAGCGAAAGATGGGCGAAGTCCGGGTCCCAACCGCCCTGGAAGTTCCAGATCTTGTTGCGATAGACGAAGTCGTAGCGCGCGGCGGCGTAGGTGTGGTCGACCTGGAGCAGGCGGAAGTAGAGCCAACCACGCTGTCCGAAGACGTCCATGAGGTCGCGGTGAAAATTCCGGAAGGTGTCGCTTTGGAAAGCCTGACCGCGTTCTTTCCAGCGTTCGTCGTTGAGGCGGACGAGTTCGCGTGCGGCGTCGTCCAACGGGAGGTCGTCACCGGGGGTGAGGAGGCGGACGTCGTGGTTTTTGTGGAGGCGGTTCCAGTGGTTTTTGAACTGCTTTTTGAAGTTCTTCGACTTTGACCGGAGCAGGTCGTCCCACGAGGCGGGCAGGTTCAGGTAGGGGGAAGGGTGTGAGGTGAGCTGGACCGTGTGTCCGCCGAATTGGGGCACGGTGGTCAGGACGTGGGGCAAGACGGGGGAGGCCTCGTCGATGAGGTCGAACTGAAGGATGTCCCATTCGGATTTCAGGTCTTCGGTCATCATCCCGTAGAAGGCCGGGACGAGACGCGCCTCCCAGCCAGGCTCAATGATGAAGTCCTGAAACTCGGCCAGGGAGTCGCCGAGACCGCCGAGGAGGGTGAGGTAGCGGAACTGGCTGAAGGGGAATTTGTGGCCGCGTCCGGTCATCATGGGTGCGATGCCGACAAGGCGTCCGTCGTCGCCGGAACGCGCCGTGAGAACGCGAAGGCGGAAGTGATCTCCGTAGTGCTTCCACCAGGTGGAGAGATATTCCCAGGTCAGAAAGACGCTGTCGACCGCCGTCCGCTGGAGCAGGGTGTTCCATTCGGGTTCGAGTTCCCGGAATTGTTCGCCGGTGGTGAGGCAGTCGAGGTTGAAGGGCGGCGCGGTCATGGCGAGGGGGATTTGGGGGAGATTGGATTCAAGCGCTCAGGCGATCGACGAGGTGGGCGTAGCGGGACCAGGCGGTGCCGATGGAGAACGTGGAGAGGGCTTGATCTCGAGCGGCTGTTCCGAGTCGCTCCCGGAGGACGTCGTCGTCGTGAAGGCGGGTGAGTGCCGAGGCCAACGCGGAGGGATCGGCCGGGGGAACGAGAAGGCCCGTGGTTTCGTGTTGAACGCAATTCTCCATGCCTGAAACGGCGCTGGCGACGACCGGCAGAGCGCAAGACTGGGCCTCCATGACGGCGCGGCTCATGTTCTCGCCGCAGGTGGCAAGCACGAAGACATCCCAGGACTGCATGGCCTGGATCAGATCGTCTTTTGGGAGCATCCCGAGCCAATCCACGTGATGGCCGAGCCCGAGTTCCCCGCAGCGAGCTTCGATTCGAGGCCAATCCGGGCCGTCACCGGCGCACTGCAGGCGGACGGGACCGGGAGCGCATTCGCGGAAGAGGGCGAAGGCTTCGAGCAGGGTGTCGTAGTCTTTCCCGGGAACCATCCGGGCCTGAGTTCCGATGGTGAAAGGGATGGTCCGGCGGGATGGAGCGGGGGTGAAGGTGGTGGTGTCCACGCCATTGGGAATGACCGAGAGACGGGGGGCACGAGTCAGAGGGCCGAGTTTAGCCTGGACCTCTTGCAGGTAGGATTCGCTGAGATAGACGCAATGATCGGCGGCGAAGGGGCCAAGCGCGGTCAGCGCCCAGTCCAGGGGACGTTTGAGTGCGTTACTGTGATGTTCGATGAAAATCGTGCGAGCGGAGGGATGACGGCGCCGGTAGAGCCAGGCGGCGGGCAGGGCCTGAGTGAGGTGGCTGAGGACGATGCCGGGGCTCTCACGGGCGAGGAGCGCGGCGATTTGCCGTTGGCCGGCGAGGTCCCAGCCGGGTCTTTTCGGGATGTGGTGAAACTGGACGCCGGCGTTTTGGCAGCGGCGGGCGTAAGGGGGAAAGAGTGGGTCGCGGCCGTAGAAGAGGACGGAGTGGAGACCGGGGTGTGAGCGCACCGCCTCTTCGACCAGGGAGAGGCCGACCTCGGACAGGCCTCCGGGGCCCGGGTAAACGATGTGAAGAATGTTTGGCATGCGGCGCGGAGGGCCCGAGGCTGGAGTGGGGGACTCCGCAAGACGGTAGCCCAGAAATTTATAAAAACAATATATTTGATGACATTGATATTCTCCTCGTCTTTGATGAAGGCGTGCTCTGAGCCGGGGGCAATTGAGCGTGAAACGGCGATTTGAATGAAAGTGTTGTGGTCACCCAACGTCGGAACTGAGTTGAGCTGATGGGAACTGAGAACCGATCCGTTTCCCGCCTGCTGCGCGGGCCCTACGACGAAGTGCTTCTTCGCACGGCGGTGGAATCCAGCCGGGAATCGCTGGGAGCCGCGCCGACTCTGGTGGTGGCGCACCTGACGGCGGAGTGGGGGGAGCACTTTGAGGACGTGGTGGAAGTGATCCAGGTTTACGGGCATGCGGCGGAGGTGGTCGGATGCTCGGCGGATGGTTTGATCGGGACGGGGGTGGAAGACGAGCAGGGCGCGGGGTGTTCGCTGATGTTTTTGTCGCTGCCGGACACCGACCTGCGGTGGCTGACGCTGACGCCGGATGAGACGGACCAGTTTCGCTGGGAAAACGAGGGGGAACCGGGGGCCTGGCTGGCGTTTTTCAATCCGTTCGTGGCGCACGCCGAGTGCTGGCTCACGCATTGGAACCGCGAGGTGGGCCAAGTGCCGACTTTTGGCGGATTGGCGAGCGGTTTTGGCGATCCGGAGCGGACGTTTGTGTTCCGCAACCGGCAGCGGGACGGATTGGCGCTGGCGGCGGTGAATCTTTCCGGCGGGATCGAAGTGCGCGGCGTGGTCAGCCAAGGCTGCCGTCCGATTGGCGATCCTTACACCATCACGGAAGTTGACCAGAACGTGGTGCTGAGCATCGGGTCTCGCCCAGCGCTGGAAGTGCTGGAGAGCACGTTTGATGAGTTGACGCCCGAAGAGAAGCGGCAGGCGCAGGGGAATCTCTTTGCCGGTCTGGCGGTTTGTGAATACCGGGAGGAATTCCGGCGCGGCGATTTTCTGGTGCGCAACATCCTAGGTGGCGACCCGGAACAAGGGGTGCTGGCACTGGGAGCCTTTCCGCGCGCGGGTCAAACGATTCAGTTTCAGATACGCGACCGGGAGGCTGCGGATGAGGATTTCCGGCTGCTCTGCGCGCGGGCGATGAAGCAGCATGGAGCGCCCTTCGCGGGCTTTCTATTCTCCTGCACGGGGCGGGGCGAAAGAATGTTTGGCGTTCCGAACCACGACGCCGGGATCGTGGCGGATGTCATGGGAAAGGTCCCGCTCAGCGGGTTCTTCTGCAACGGCGAGATCGGACCGATCGGGGGATGCAACTTCCTCCACGGGTACACGGCATCGGCGGCCTTTCTTTACCACCGGTAAGGTGAGGAGTAAGGGCTGGCTCAGGCGGTGAACTGGGTGGACCACGCCGCGATGAGGCGGGCGGCGAATTCGGTGTCGCTCGAGCGGGTGAGGAGGTGATCGGCTTCGGCCAGGGAGATGAAGCTCTTCGGGTGCTTGGCGGCGCTGTAGATTTCCCCGGCGTGCTCGATGCCCACGACTTCGTCGCGCGGGGCATGCATGACGAGGAGGGCACCCCGGTAGTCATCGAGGGCGTCGAGGATTCGCTGCTGGGCGATGTCCTGGAGGAATTGGCGGCGAATCCGGAAGGCACGGCCCGCGAGAGAAACTTCGGCTTCGCCAGTGGTTTCAATTTCCTCGCGATGGCCGTCGAACAGGTGGGCGACGTGTGCGGGATCGGACGGGGCGCCAATGGTAACGATGCCACGAACCGAGGGGATTCTGGGGCCGGCGGCCAAGACCGCGGCGCCACCGAGGCTGTGCCCGATGAGAAGCGTAGGCGCACCGGCGGTCTCTACCAAATGACGCGCGGCAGCGAGAAGATCATCGACGTTCGACGAGAAATCGGTGTTCGCGAAATCGCCGTCGCTGCTGCCCAGTCCGGTGAAGTCGAAGCGGAGGACGGCGATGCCCTGGGCGGCGAGCGCCCGGCTGATCCGCGCGGTGGCGGGAAGATCTTTCGAGCAGGTGAAGCAGTGGGCAAACAGGGCGACGGCACGCGGTTTTTCCGGATGCTCCGGCGGCCACTCCAAACGCCCGGCAAGGGTCGTTCCCTGAGCGTTTTGGAACTCGAACCGGTTGGTTCCCGGCTTCAGTTCGAAATCGCAGCGGCAGGCGTGGGCTTCCAGCCAATTCCGCATTTCTTCAGCGGCGCGAAGGCCGTTTCGCCATCGCCCGGGAACGGCTTCGATGCCGTGGGCTGCCCCCAAGACCAATCCCACGAGGAGACCTCGCGCCGCTGAATCGCCACCGGCCATGGTGTTCTCGATGAGCGCCTCCTCGAGGGAGCCGGGGTATTTGGCCAAGAGATAGAGGACCGAGGGAAAGGCGTCGGGCAGGTGGCAGGTGAGGCCACGGGATTGGAGGGCCTGGACGGTGTTCTGCGTGGCGTCGGCGCGAGCGGCTTCGAGTGCGGCGCCGGGTTCCAGGTGCTGCCAGGATTCGCTGGAAGCGCGGTCGAGGGCATCGGGGAGCGGCGTGCCGCGGAAAAGGTCCCAAGTCACCCCGGCGAAGAAGGCGGCGGCCTCGACGACCCCTGGATCGGCGTGAGTGAAGGCCGTCTGCCGGCGCGCCGCCTCGGTGACGGTGTCCCGGGGCTGATCGTGAAGCGCAACGACGAGGGGGGCAATGCGGGAGGCGCCGGCGAGGTCGTTCGAGCTGGAGCCGGCATCGGCGGGCGCTTTTCCGGCGTCGAGGTAAGCGCGGGTGTCCTTCGTGGCCCCGTCGATGTAACCGGGGTAGCTGGACGACCAGAGCTGGGACCAGTTTTGAGCGAAGCGATCGAGTTCGAAGGGGCTGCCGGGTTCGAGGGAGCGCATGAGCACGAGGGTTTGGTCGCCGTAATGGGTGAAATCACCGGTTTGGCGGGCCTGATGGTAGGGATTCTCGGTGGGATCCGTCAGGTTCTCGGTCCGGCCGAAGAGGCGGGCGATTTTGGAGGGGTTATAGATCCAGTGAGCGCCGAGGGTGAGCGCGTCTCCGGCGAGGCTGCCGAAGAGGGCGCCGGCGAGTCGTTGGTCGTGTGAAGGCATGATCGGTGGTTGGAGTGGCGGCTTTCAGGGAGGGGACGTTTTGGGTTGGGAGGGCTTACGAGGAGGAGAGGAGGGAGGGCGGGAGATGGAAAAGGTGAGAATGGATTCGACTTTTCAGGAAATCTCGACTCTTTTCTAAGAAATATGAGCACTCAAACGGTCTCAGCCTTTGAGAAACTTTGTAAGGTAACCGAAGAAGCCTACCTACTGGAAACGTTGGGTGGATTGGCGAATTGGGATCAAGAAACCCAATTGCCCCGGGAGGGTCACGCGTTCCGCGCGGAGCAGGTGGCGTACGTGGCAGGGAAGCAGCATCAATTGATGACCTCGAAGCGGGTTGGCGATTTGATTGCAGCGTGCGAGGCGGAAGCGGGCGACGGGGATGGCGAGTTGGCGGTGCAGGCGCGTGAGTGGCGGTATTACTACGATCGAGCGACGAAGGTGCCGAGGCGGTTGGTGGAGGTTTTTGAGCGGACGCGATCGCTGGCGCAGTCGGCTTGGGCGGAGGCGAGGTCGAAGTCGGAGTTCGGGGTCTTTCAGCCGCACCTGGAGGCGGTGTTGGGGCTGCGACTCGAGATGGCGGCGTGCTATGGTTACGAGGAGCACCTTTACGACGCGTTGTTGGAGAGTTATGAGCGGGGAGCCCGGGTTTCGGAACTGGATCCGCTTTTTGATGCGCTTGAGCCCGAGTTGGTAGGGCTGGTGGACCAGGCGACGAAGCCGCAGAAAGGGGACAAAGGGGCCGGCCTCCCTCGGGGCAAGTATCGCGAGGCGAAGCAACGGGAGTTCAACGCGGAAGTGGCGCGAAGCCTCGGATTCGACTTCGGGGCGGGCCGGATCGATACGGCGGCGCATCCCTTCTGCACGACGCTGGGGCCGAGGGATGTGCGGTTGACGACGCGTTACGATGAGCGGGACTTCACGTCATCGCTTTTCGGGGTATTGCACGAAGCGGGGCATGGCTTGTATGAGCAGGGGCTTCCGGTGGATCTGGAGAGGCCCGGCCTTCCGGCGGCCAGATCGATTTCGCTGGGCATTCACGAATCGCAGTCGCGGCTTTGGGAGAATCACGTCGGGCGAGGACGGCCGTTTTGGAAGCGCTGGCTTCCGGTGGCGCGAGGGTATTTTCCGCGGCTCGAAGCGGTGAAACCGAAGCAGATGAACCGCATCGTGAACCGGGCGGAGCGATCGTTCATCCGGATGGAGGCGGATGAAGTGACGTACGACCTGCACATTTTGCTGAGGTATCGGCTGGAGAAAGCGCTGGTGAGCGGTGACCTGGCGGTGGCGGATCTGCCGGACGCGTGGAACAAGGGTTTCAAGGGGCTGCTGGGGTTGAAGGTGAAGAAGGACCGGGACGGTTGCCTTCAGGACGTGCATTGGAGTTTCGGATTGGTGGGCTACTTCCCGACCTACTCGCTGGGCAACATCAATGCGGCGCAGCTCTTTCACTACGCGACGCAGGATGCGGCGGTGGGGGCGGACGTGTCGAAGGGGCGGTATGAGTCGTTACTGGCCTGGCTGCGTGAAAACGTGCACCGGCACGGGTCGGCGTATTTGCCGGGCGAACTGATGGAGCGGGCGACGGGGGAGCGTCCGAACCCGAAGTATTTGCTGGAGCATTTGAAGAGCCGGTATTTGGGCTAGGTTTTTTTTTGGGTGGGGGAAGGACTTGAAGGGGGGGAGGGAATGGCCTAGCATTGTGCTAAATGGGGGAGGTCAAGAGGACGGATCAAGGCAAGGCGGCGGCTGGGCGAGATGGGAGGCGGGGTGGAGGCCTTTCGGGGAAGAAAGACGGGACGACGCCGATGATGCGTCAGTATTTGGCGATGCGGCGGAGTCTGCCGGAGGACGTGTTGCTTTTTTTCCGGTTGGGTGATTTTTACGAGCTGTTTTTCGACGACGCGAAGGAAGCGGCGTCGGTTTTGGAGGTGGCGCTGACGAAGCGGAACGGGATACCGATGTGCGGGGTGCCGCATCATTCGGCGGAGGGTTACATTGGGAAACTGATTCGAGCTGGGCGGCGGGTGGCGATTGCGGAGCAGACGACGGATCCGATGCCTGGGAAGATCGTGGAGCGTGAGGTCCGGCAGATTGTGAGTGCGGGCACGGTGAACGACTTCACGCTGCTGGAGTCGGACCGTCCGAATCACCTGGCGGCGGTGTATGAGAGTGGGCGGAAGGTGGGGCTGGCGTGCGTGGATTTGAGCACGGGGGAGTTTCGGGTGACGGAGTTGGATTCGGGTGGGCAGTTGGAGGATGAGCTGGCGCGTTTGGCGCCATCGGAGATTTTGGTGAGCGACGAGCAGGAGGAGGCGTTTGGATTTGGCGGTCCACGGCAGGTTTACGATGGGTATGCGTTTTTGCCGGAGCAGGCGCGGTTTTTGTTGAGAGAGCACTTCCGGGTTCAGAGTTTGGATGGATTTGGGTGCCGGGAAATGGAGGCGGGGATCGGGGCGGCTGGGGCGGTGCTGCATTATCTGACGAGTCAGATGCGGCGGAAGGTGGGACACATCCGGCGGCTGCGGAGTTACCAGCTGGAGGACCGGGTGATGATCGATGCGGCGAGCCAAGCGAACCTGGAACTGGTGGAGAGCCGGAGTGGGCCGAAACACACGCTGCTGCACGCGCTGGACCGGACGCGGACGCCGATGGGAGCGCGGCGGTTGCGGGATTGGGTGCTGCAACCGTGCCGGGATTTGGCCACGTTGGAGGCGCGCCAGGGATTGATCGGGCGTCTGGTGGGCGAGCGCTTCATTTTGCAGTAACTGTAGGAGACGCTCCGGGGGGTTCGCGACATCGAGCGGATCATAGGCCGGTTGAGCCAGGGGACGGGGACACCGCGGGACGTTCAGGCGCTGGGCTGCAGTCTGGAGGTGTTGCCGGAGATTCGCGGGCATATGGGGGCCCTGAGCGGGGGCGATGCGCTGGCGGGGGCGTTGGCGGGACGGGTTGGGGATTTCCGGGAAGTGTCGGATCTGTTGAAAGCGGCGCTGGTGGACGAGCCACCGGCAACGAGCAAGGAGGGCGGGATTTTCCGGGAGGGCTTCCGGCCGGCGATCGACGAGCTGCGAGAGGCGTCGAGCCAGGGGAAACAATGGATCGCCGACCTCCAGATCCGGGAAGCGGAGCGGACGGGGATCAAGTCGCTGAAGGTGAAATACAACGCCGTGTTCGGCTACTTCATCGAGGTCACCAAGACGAACCTTGACCAGGTGCCGGCGGATTACATTCGGAAGCAGACGATGGCGAACGCGGAGCGATTCGTGACGCCTGAGTTGAAAGAGGTGGAAGACAAGATTCTCGGGGCGGACGAGCGTGCGCGCCAGTTGGAGCAGGAGGAGTTTCTGCTGCTGCGGGAGACGTTGTTGGAGCACCTGGACGCGATGCAGGAGACGGCGGCGGCGCTGGCGGAGGCGGATGTGTTGGCGGGATTGGCGGAGACGGCGCGGCTATTTTCCTACAGCCGGCCGAAGCTGGAGGCTTCCCGTCGACTGGAGATTCGGAATGGGCGTCATCCGGTGCTGGACCAGAACATCGCGGAAGAGAAGTTCGTGCCGAACGACACGCATTTGGATCCGGACAACCGGCTCTTGCTGATCACCGGTCCGAACATGGCGGGGAAGTCGACTTACATTCGGCAGGTGGCGTTGATCACGCTGATGGCGCAGATCGGGAGCTGGGTGCCGGCGGAGCGGGCGGAGATCGGGTTGGTGGACCGGATTTTCACGCGGGTTGGGGCCAGTGACGACTTAGCGCGCGGACAGAGCACGTTCATGGTGGAAATGCACGAGACGGCCCTGATCGTGAACCACGCCACGGACCGGTCGCTGGTGATCCTGGACGAGATCGGGCGGGGGACGTCGACCTTCGATGGGCTGTCGATCGCCTGGAGCGTGGCGGAGCATCTGCACGATGAAATTGGGGCGCGGAGCTTGTTTGCCACGCACTATCACGAGCTGACGGCATTGTCGGAGAGCCGCCCGGCGGTGAAGAACTACAACGTGGCGGTGCGGGAATGGCGGGACGAGATCATTTTTTTGCGGAAGATCGTGCCCGGGGCGGCGGACCGGAGCTACGGGATTCAGGTGGCGCGTTTGGCGGGACTTCCGGAGGGGGTGGTGGCGCGTGCGCAGGAGATTTTGGAGGGGTTGGAGAAAGGGCAGGCGGCACCCGAGGGTCCCAAAGGGACGGGGGAGACCGGGGGGGCTGGAGGGACCGGGGGGGCTGGGAAAGGGCGAAAATCGGGTGGGAGTTCGAGGGTCCGGGAGGAGGGTGAGACGCCGCAGTTATCGCTCTTTCACTGAGGACTGCTCTCATTTTTGCGAATGCGACAGACTTTAAGATTTAAACTTGCGAAAAGTCGGAATGCATCGATGATCGTGTTGACTTCGAAATTCGGGGTCTTGCTTCTTCAAGGTGTGTGTGTGTTGAAGCGGGTTCCATCATGGAGCCCGCTTTGCTTTTCCCCCGGCCTGCCGGAGCGAGCCATTTCCCGCTGACGTGCCTTCGTTCGATTTGGATCTGGTCATTCGCGACCTGGAGGGAGTCCCTGACAAGTCGTTGAAGGGGCTCGAGAGCCTCGGGATCGGGACCCTTCGCGACCTCGTGCATCATTTTCCCCGTCGCTATGAGGACCGGCGGCTATTCGATGCGTGGCCGGCGGCGCCGTCGACGAAGGCGTGTTGCGTGCACGGCCAGGTGACGGATGCGCGCCCGGTTTATTTTGGGCGCAGCCGGAAAGGGGGCTATTTCGAGGCAAAGCTGGAGCCGTTGGAGGATTTGGCGTTCGCGAGCCCGATCTTCCTTCGCTGGTTCAACATGCCGTTCATGAAAAAGGTGATCGCGGCGGGCCAGGAACTGGTGGTTTACGGAGCGGTGAAGCAGACGGGGGGGAAACTGAGCATCGCGCACCCGGACTACGAGATCATCGAAGCGACCGGAGACGCCGGTTTGCACATGGACCGGATCGTGCCGGTTTACCGGGCGGCGTCGGGGGTGACGCAGCGCTTCATCCGCAGCTGGATCCACCGTGCGTTGTTGCGGATGGAAGGGATCGAGCTGGATCCGGTTCTTCCGGCGGAGGAAGTGGAACGGGTGGAGGCGGGTTTGGCGCCACCGGAGCGGTTGTGGGCGTTTCGGCAGATCCATTTTCCGGAGAGTTTTGATTCGATGCGCCGGGCCCGGGAGTATCTGGCGCTGGAGGAATTCGCGGCACTTCAGACGCGGATTTTGATGAACAAGCGGGAGTGGCAGGGCCGACCCGGCACGGCGCACTGTGGGGAGGGGCATCTTCTGGCGGATCTGGTGGAAATGCTGCCATTTCCCCTGACGGGTGCGCAGCGACGCGCGATCGAGGAAATCCGGAGGGATCTGGCAATGGAGCATCCGATGCACCGGTTGCTGCAGGGAGACGTGGGGGCTGGGAAGACCCTGGTGGCGTTCGGGGCGATGGTGTTGGCGGTGGAAGGGGGTTTTCAGGCCGCGATGATGGCACCGACGCAAATTCTGGCCGAGCAGCACTACCTGAACTTCCGGAAGATGGCGGATCGTCTGGATTTGAGGATCAGCCTTCGGACCTCGGATCGGAGCGAGGACAACTTCGCCGGGGGATTGTTTGGCGGTGATGGAGCAGACATCGTGATCGGGACGCACGCGCTGATTCACGACCGGGTGACCTTCGACCGGCTGGGGTTGGTGGTGATCGACGAGCAGCACAAGTTCGGCGTGGGACAGCGTGCGCAACTGGCGGCGCGAGGGGATCAGCCGGACGTGCTGGTGATGACCGCGACGCCGATTCCGAGGACGCTGACGATGACGGTTTACGGCGATTTGGACGTGTCGATTTTGGATGAGCTGCCGAAGGGGCGTGGGGAAATCATTAGCGCCGTGCGGCCGGCCAACAAGACACGCGAGGTGACGTCGTTCCTGAAGCGGCACCTGGAGGAAGGGAGGCAGGCCTACATCGTTTATCCGCTAGTGGAGCAGTCGGAGAAGCTGAAATCCGGGGACGTGACGACGGCGTTCGCGGATTGGAGCAAGCGCTTGACGGGGTTCGAGGTGGGGCTGCTGCACGGCAAAATGAGCGCCGACGAAAAAGAAGGAGTGATGGGGAGATTCCGTGCCAATGAACTCCAGGTGCTGGTGGCGACGACGGTGATCGAAGTGGGCGTGGACGTGCCGAATGCGAACGTGATGCTGATTTACAACGCGGAGCGATTCGGTCTGGCGCAGCTTCACCAACTCCGTGGCCGGGTGGGGCGGGGAGAGCACAAATCCTATTGCGTGTTCATGGTCGATCCACAGAACGACGAGGCGATGGAACGGCTGAAGATCCTGGAGGAGACCCGGGACGGATTCCGGATTGCGGAAGAGGATTTGCGGATCCGGGGGCCGGGCGACGTGCTTGGAACGCAGCAGAGCGGGTTACCGGACCTGAAATTTGCGGCGCTTCTGATGGATACGCGGCTCGTTCAGCGGTCGCGGGAAGTCGCGAGCCGGATTCTGGCGAAAGACCCGGATTTGTCCGAACCGGAACACTGGGAGCTGCGGCGGCGGGTGCTCGGCAAGGCGGCGGGAAAGATCCCGGTGGCGTGAGGTAGGGGACGCCCCGGGGCAGGGGCGTCAGAAGTCGACCCGGCGGCTGCCGTTCCGGGTGCTTTCGTAGATGGCGCGGATGAGGGCGACGGCTTTGCGGGCCTCGGTGCCGTCGACGGAGGGTTGGTGGCCGTTTTGAATGGCGGCGACGACGTCCTCGAAATTCCGCTGATGGCCGGTGAAGTTGATGGCTTTCGGGTCGTTGGCGCCGAGGCCGGCGGTTCCGGAGGACTGCATGAGTGAAGCCCTCACGGTTTCGTCTTCGGGAGCGGCTTCGCGGAGGTCCCAAGTCCGGAATTTTTCATCGGCCAGGAAGATGGAGCCATCGGTGCCGCAGAGGTGGACCTCGGCGGGGTGACCGGTGGAGGACCAGCAGGCAGTGGAGCCCTGGATGACGCCGCGGGCGCCGGACTTGAATTCGAGGATGGCGACGGCGGTGTCTTCGACCTCGATGCCTTCGTGGGCGAGGCAAGCGGTGGAGGCGCAGACGCTGGCGACATCTCCGGCGAGGTAGATGAGCTGATCGATGGTGTGGATGCTCTGGTTCATGAGTGCCCCGCCGCCGTCGAGTTCCCAGGTGCCGCGCCAGGCGCCGGAATCGTAATAAGCCTGATCGCGGTACCATTTCACATAGGTATCGGCCATGGTGATCCGGCCGAGGCGGCCAGCGTCGACGGCGGCTTTGAAGGCTTCGATGGCGGGGTGGAAGCGGCGGTTGAAGATGCCTGAGAGGGTGACGCCGTGTTGGCGGCAGGCTTCGATCATCTGGTCGATGCGCTCCGTGGTGACCTCGAGGGGTTTTTCGACCACGACGTGTTTGCCGGCCTTTGCGGCAGCGAGGCAGGGGTCGAGGTGAGCGCCGGAGGGAGTGGTGATGGTGACGATCTCGAGTTCGGGATCGGCGAGGAAGGCTTCGAGGTCATCCGAGGCTTTGGCGCCGAATTCGGTGGCGAGTTCCTGGGCGGCGTCGAGGCGTCGGGCGAAGACGGCGTGGAGTGAGCCGCCGGTCATGGCCTCGATGGCTTTGGCGTGGAAGCGGGCGATCATGCCCGCGCCGATGATTCCGAATTTCATGGTGGGATGAAGTGGCGTTTTGGGGTGGGTTCAGGAGGCGCTGGCCTTCGCCTTGCGTTCGTTTGAGAGGAAGCCCATGGCGCCGAGGATGAAGAGGATGGCGAGGATGGCGATTCCGATGTTTCCAGCGGTTCCTTTTCCGTTGAGCACCCAGACGGAGCCGACGGTGGCGAGCGCGGTGGATGCGATCATGAGCGCATTCCAAATCATGCGGTCGCGGCCCTGGATCATGTTGTCGCCAAGGGTTTTGCGGCTGTTCATGAGCAGGAGGAAGGTGAAGTAGGCGATCGGGATCATGCTGCCGCCGATGACGGAGGTGGGGACGGCGAGGGCGGCTTTGGCGTTGGCATTGCTCCAGAAGACGAGGGGCCCGAGGAAACCGCTGATCCCGGTGAGCAGACAGCCGGCAAGGTGGATGTTCCGGTTGCCGGGTTTGTTGAACATTTCGGTGAAGGCGAAGCCGGAGATGAGCATGAGGATAATGATCGTGGAAAGGGCCATGCCAAAGACGCCGACGCCGAAGATGCCCTGTGCGACGGTGGCGCCGGTGAGGGGCTCGAGGGCGTTCGCGAGCTGGAAATTATCGCGCTTGACGAGCATGGCGGCCATTTGCTTATCGGCGAGGGGGAGTCCGTTGCGAGCGGCGGCGAGGGCGGGATCTTCCAGCTGGTTGAATTCGTCTTCGCCCAGCTCGGCCTTCAAGCGGCCGTCGAGGAAGGTATGATAGGGGCCGGCGAGTTTTTCGGCGATTTGGCCATCGGCGCTGAGGACGTCGTCGAATTTGGTGTGGAACTGGGAGGCGGCGGCGATGACGACGCAGCCTGTGGCGAGGACGAAGGGGATGATGAGGCCGATGGAGAGGTCGAAGATGGCCATGGGGCGGTGCTCGCGTCCCCAGCTCTTTTTGAGCATGGAGTAGGGGAGGAGGAAAGTCATGTTGATGCCGACGGCGGTGCCGAAGGCGGTGATCATGATGTCGCGCTGGTTGCTGCTGATGACGTCTTTCCAATGGCTGGCGTAGTCGCCGGTGGCGGCGATGGCGTCGGAGAAGGTCGCGGCGGGTTTGCCGAGGAGGGAGAAGTTGGGAATCAGGCCGGAGAAGACGGCGCCCCAGTCGAGCGCACCCGAGGCGGAGAGGGCGACGACGACGCCGAAGAAAGACAGGACGATGATGCCGACCATGATCTTGAGGATGACCTCGAAGATGAAGATGCCGCGGCTGCCGCGTTCATAGAAGATGTTTACGGTAAAGGCCGCCGCGAGGAGGAAGAGACAGATGACGACCGTGGGGATGCCCCCGCCACCGAGGTTTTGTTGGACGGCGGCGGAGCCGAGGGCGAACTGGGGCATGCACCAGACGAAGCTGGCCATGAGGGTGGCGATGATCCAGGCCCAGGCGAGGACGGGAGAAACGTGTTCCTGGACGGCGCGGAAGGGGCGTTCGCCGGTGGTGAGGGTGACGTAGGAGATGGCGCTGAGCATGATGACGCCGACGATCATGGCCAGGGGCTGGACCCACATCATGGTGTAACCCGTGAAGACGCCGAGGTAGAGGGCGCCGGCGAGGGATCCGCCGCCGAGGGTGATGGCGGCCTGGAGCCAGCCCGGGCCACTTTTCTTGGTGTAGTAGGCGAGGCGCTTGCCAAAGGGCTGCTGATTGACCTCGGCCAGTTCGGCGCGTTGCTGCTCGACGGTGGGATTTTCCATGAGATTTGGTGACGGAATCGTAGGGGAACGGAGGGTGGCGTCAAGCCCCGGGGGTGGATCTTCCCGCTTGGCGGTGGGGGCGGCCTGCGCTATAACAGGGGGCCATGAGAGTTTGGTTGCTGGGATGCTTGTTTTTGTTTGCCGGGCTGAGTCAGGCCGCCGAGGGGACCGGGACGATTCACGTCCTGCTGAAGGACGATGTGGCGCGGGTCGGGGAGGCGGTGGTGAAGGGCCACCGGCCGGTCCCGAGCGGGCACGGGATCTGCGGTTGTTCCGGGTGTATGACCGGGATGGGTGACGGCTGAGGAGATTTTGGCCATGCGCGAGGGGCGTCCGACGGGTGCGCAGGCCCGGGCTGTCGAGGCTCAGGTTCGGGAGATGGATGAGGACCGCAGTGGTGAGCTGGAAGCGGATGAGTTTGGCCGTTGGCTGGGCTGGCTGCGAAGCGGCGCCCGGCCAGAGTGAGGGCCGCGAGGGCGGGCGGTGACCTCAGGGGCCAGCGTCAGGGTCGAGACCGATCAGGGCGTCGAGTTCCGGGCTGGGTTGAGGCCGGCTGGAGGGCTCGGTGGGGTAGCGCACTTCGGAGGCCGGCGGTTGTTGAGCGCTAGAACCTTCGATGACGGTAGCAGGCGTAGGGGTTTCCACGGTTTCCGGGGCGAGGACGGTCGGACCGGCGTCTGAGCGGAAGCTGGAGATTTCTTCGAGGGCCACGCGCTTGCCGAGAAGGTAAACGCTGGGAATGGCGAGGGCGAAAATGACGAGGAGAACGGGGGTGAAGGTGCTGCGTTGCGGCACGCGCTCCACGCGGTGTTTGACGATGGGTATGACGGTTTCGGAAGGACGCAGGGCCGGCGACTGCAGGTGGTGCCCATTTCTTTTTTTCGAGGAGGGGGCCTGGATGGCGGCGAGGGCGTCGGAAGTGTCGATTTCCAGGTAGGTGCCGTAGTTTCTCAGGAAGCCGCGCGCGTAGGCGGGGCTCGAAAAATCTTCAAATTTTCCGGCCTCGAGATTTTCGAGGTTACGGACGGGGATTTTGGTGCGGTGAGCGACGTCCTCAAGCGTCAGGCCGCGCTGGAGTCGGGCTTCTCGGAGCTGGTTCCCGATGGGAAGGACCATTTTGGGCGTGGGTTGCGGCTGGGATCCTACTGCAAACACGGTGCTCCGCGATGAGAAACTGCAAACGACCGCAGCAGAACAGAAATTCTTTTTAAAAGGGTGTGACTGCAGGGGATGGGGGGGGTGGTGAGCGGAGCGGGGAAAGCGGTGGCGGGATGACAAGAACGTGGGAGAGTTTGGGAGCAAAATCGCAACTCAGGGGGCTTTCGTGAACGGAACACTGATCATCGTATTTCTGAAGGAACCGCAGCCGGGCCGGGTCAAGACCCGCATTGGGAATGAGCTGGGCCATGGGGTGGCGGCAGCGCTCTACCGGCAGCTGGCGACCGAGGTTTTGGGGATCGTGGCGCAGTCGCCATCGAGCCGGGTGCGGATTTGTTACGACTCCGTTTCTGGGGAAGGGGCGATCCGGGAGTGGGTGGAGGGGCTGTGGCCGGAGGCGGCCGTGCCGGTGGATTTTCGGCCGCAAGGTGATGGTGATTTGGGGATTCGGTTGAGCCGGGCGTTTCACGAAGGGTTTCAGGAGGGGTTTCAGCACGTGGCGGTGGTTGGGACGGATTGCGTGGAGCTGACACCGGGTGATTTCAAGGCGTGCTGGGAGGCTTTGGAAGACCGAGACGCGGTGTTCGGGCCCTCGGCGGACGGGGGCTACTACCTGTTGGGATTGAAGCGCTTCGACGCACGATTGTTCGATGTGCCTTGGAGTCAGCCGGACACGCTGGAGCGGAGTTTGGAGCGTGCGGCGGAGGCCGGGTTTTCGACGGCGCGGCTTCGCGAGTGCGGTGACATCGACACGGTGGAAGACTGGAATCGCCGGAAGGCGGCGCTGTTGGGTTCAGGGTTGCGCCCGGATCAACCGCTGGTATTTCAGCCGCTTTACAAAGAGCGGATCTGGGGAGGGCGAACCATGGAGGGCCGGCTAGGCCGGGAGCTGCCGGAAGGCGGTCCGGTGGGCGAATCCTGGGAGTTCGTGGACCGGGATGAGGACCAGAGTGTGGTGGCGGAAGGGCCGTGGGCGGGGGTGACGCTGGGGGAGCTTTGGCGGGACCGGCGGGACGACGTGTTCGGGCCGGGCCTCGGGGGAGAGCGTTTTCCGCTGCTGGTGAAGATCCTGGATGCGACGCAGGATCTATCGATACAGGTTCATCCGCCGGAGAAAGTGGCTGCGGAGCTGGGAGGGGAGCCAAAGACGGAGATGTGGTATATCGCGCACGCGGAGCCCGGCGCGAAGCTTTATGTGGGATTGAAAAGAGGCGTCACGCGGGAGGATTTTGGTGCGTCATTGAAGGATGGGAGCGCTGCGGAGAAGGTGCATGGGATCGATGCGAGGACGGGGGATTTCATTTTCATTCCGAGCGGGCGGCTGCACGCGATTGGTGCGGGGCTTTTGATTTACGAGATTCAGCAGAACAGCGACACGACTTACCGCGTGTTTGACTGGAACCGTGTGGGCTTGGATGGCAAGCCTCGGGAGCTTCACATCGAGCCGGCGCTGAGGAGCATCGATTTCGACGACCTGGAACCGGATCTCAATGCGCCGGATGGGGAGACGCTGGTGAACTGTCAGCGTTTCGTGGTGGAAAAGTGGGATCTTGGGGCCGGGGAGAGCCGGCCGGCGGTGGGCGATGCCTTCGCGATCGTGACGGTGGTGAGCGGCCGGGTGAGTTGCGGCGCGCGCAATTTCGGCGTGGGGGACTTTTTTCTGATACCGGCTGGAGCGCCGTCTTCACTGAACGTGAGGGGTGGAGCGGACGGTGCGGCGATTTTGAGGACGACCTTGCCGAGAATGTATCAGGGGGAGCTTCAACGGATTGACCGTGCGGAGATGGCGGTTCATGCCTCCAGGGGGCCGGAAAGTGAGGGTTTTTACCGCCGGTTGCGGGCGCGAGTGGTGGAGTGGGCAGAGGGGCAAGCCGGTCAACGCAGTCCGTGGCTGAAGCAGGTCCTGATGGTGCCGGACTTTTTCCACCTGATCTGTGCGCTTGCGGCCGACCGGGATGTTCCTGCGAAGCAGAAAGCGATGCTAGGCGGTGTGATTGCTTATTTCTTTCTCCCGCTGGATCTCCTTCCAGAGGCCCTGTTCGGACCGATCGGGTTTCTCGACGATTTGGCTCTGGCGGCTTTCGCGCTGAATCAATTGGTGAATCACGTCGACCCGGCGGTCATTCGCCGGCACTGGAGCGGCGAGGGGGACGCGCTGGAGCAGGCTCAGGCGCTGATGGAGCAGGCGGACGAGATGCTGGGCAGCGGGCTGGTGCGCCGGGTGCGGCAGCAGCTCGGGATTTGAGGACACTCGCGCGTCGTCCAGAAACCGGGCAGGGCTTCGGAAGCTGACGGAGTTTCATGCCGAGGCTCCGGCATGTTCGGCGTCGGAATTTCCATCTTCATCGCGGGATTCGGGTCGATTCTTGCGGGCCGAATGACGCATGAGGTCGCGGTGACGGCGAGCCATGACGGCGAGGCGATCGCGATTGTAGCGTTGGAGCATGACGGGGTAGGCGTTGAAGGCGAGGTTGAAGAAGAGCAACCAGAGGGCGCCATCGATCCATCCTTTCCAGAACGCGAAGATGGAGAGGAGGGCGGAGAGGAGGAAGGCGGTGAGGTGCGAGGCTTCGGCCATGCGCATGTGTGCGTTCAACACATCGAGAGAAATCCGGCTGCCGTCGAAGAAGAAGGGGCGGTTGATGACGACCTGGTAGAACCGGCTGCGGAGGAGTTTTTGAAACCACCGGATGCCGAGCCGCTCATAGAGCCGGCGTTCCACGCGACGGACGCGGTAGTAAGCGTGGTTGTAGCGAAGGGGGACGAGTTTGGAAATGAGCACGACCCATCCGGTAAGGGCCAGATTCACAAGCATGGCAAACCAGGGATCCCGGAAGACCAGTCCACGGTCGCCGTTGTCGATGGCGCGGTAGAGGAGCCAGGTGGAGAGTCCGGAGAGAAGCGAGATTTTGAGAACCTTGATCGACTCCCGAAAGACGCTGTTTTCGGAATGGTTCATGCCAGTTTCAAAATAGCGTAGCATGGGCGTCTGGCACGAGGAATGTGGAATCGGGACGGGTGACCGATCATCGGCTTGCCAGTTCCTCTGGTAGGGGAGAGGAGGAGAGATGGCCGGTTTTGAGACAGGATCCGTGATTCACTTGGGGTGTCTGATGGTCTGTGGCGTGGCGACGCTGGGTGTGGTGGGTTTGGCGCGGGCGGTCCGTGGGACAGGGCGTGAGAGGTGGTTTCGCCTGGCGATCGGGTGGGGCAGCGTGGGGGTGTGGGTGATGCAGGCGGTATTCATGGTGTGGCCGGGGCACTTCGCCTGGCGATGGAGCCTGCCGTTGCACTTTTGCAATCTGGCGAACCTGATTGGGGCGGTGGCGGTGCTGACGGGGCGCCGGCGTTTCCAGGCGGTCTTGTATTTCTGGGCGTTTGCCCTGTGTCTTTGGGCGTTTCTGACGCCGACACTCGATGCAGGGCCGGGCCGGGTGGCGTTCTGGGTATTCTGGGCCTACCACGTGATGATTCCGGTATCGGTGGTGGAGGTTCTGGTGGTGCAGGGGTTCCGGCCGGGCTGGGCGGATTACCGTCAGGCGGTGATTTGGACGGTGGCCTACGCGGCCGGGCTGGCCGGCCTCAACGCGGCGACCGGGTGGAATTACGGGTTCGTGGGTCCCTGGACGCCGTCGCAGCCGACACCGTTGGGGGTTCTGGGTCCCTACCCGTGGCGATTGCTGTGGATGGGGGCGTTGGGAGCAGGGGTGTTCGCGCTGCTGGTGTTGCCGTGGCGGAAGGGTGTGGAAGGGGGGGGCTAGGGCCGCCGGTCGAGATTGAGGAAGGGCCGCGGGTTTCCCGGAAGTCGTATGAACGAAAAACCAGCGATGAATCGTGGTTCGTTGGTCAGAACGGATCGTAGCCGACTCGCCACTCTTCGAAGCAGTCCTCGGGGAGGTTCTGGAGAAAGCGTGAGGTTCGCTGGATCATGTTTCCTTGCCGGGAGCCAGGGAACATTTGGGGGTAGGTGAGATAGAGTTCGTCCTTGGCGCGGGTTACGGCGACGTAGAAGAGTCGGCGTTCTTCTTCGAGAGCGGCCTCGGTATCGTCGTCTTCGATGGCGCGGGCGTTTGGGAACATGCCATCGGCGAGCCAGATGACGAACACGGCCTTCCACTCGAGGCCTTTGGCTTGATGGACGGAGCTGAGGCAGACGGATTCGGGATCGCGCTCGACTTTGGGAGTCATGTCCGTGTCGACACCGGTCATGAGCGAAAGCTGAGCGAGGAACTCCTCGAGGCTATCGAAGGTCCGGCTGTAATTGAGCAACTGCTCCAAGTCCTGTTTCCTGTTGTCCGCGTTGCTATATTTGGACTTTAGATAGTCATCATACACTCCGCCGAGAATGGCGGGAATCATGTCCGAAGGAGGCACGGGATTGCCATCGACGACGAGTTCATCGAGGGTGTAAGCGAACTGTTCCCACGTTTTGCGCGCTTTGGCGGGGACCTTGAATTCGAGGAGGGGTTCTGAGAAGGCGATGGTGGTGGTGGCGGAAGCCGGCGATGCAAGCCAGGCGCGCCAGAGGCTATCCGCGTTTTTGGCGCCGATGCCGGGCAGCATTTTGACCATGCGCTTGAAAGCGATTTCGTCGCGCCGATTGACGGCGAATTTCATGAAGGCGGCGACGTCTTTGATGTGCGCCTGTTCGAAGAAGCGGAGGCCGCTGGTGATTTGGAAGGGGATTCCGCGGTTTGTGAGCTCCATCTGCACCTCCATGGAATGATAGTGCGCACGGTAGAGGACGGCCATGTCCTGGAGTTCCATGCCCTCGTCGCGAAGTTCCAGGATGCGCTGGGCCACGAATTGGGCTTGAGCGGTGGGATCGGTGAGTGAAACGACGCCCGGGAGGAAATCGCGCTCGTCGCGGGCGGCGCGGAGTTCTTTTCGGAACTGCTCCTTGTTCGGAAGGATGGCTTGGTTTGCCAGCGAGAGGATTTCCGGGACGCTGCGATAGTTCGTTTCGATCTTATAGATCGTGGCGTTGGGGTAGCGATCGCTGAATTTGAGGATGTTTCGAAAGTTCGCGCCGCGCCAGGAATAGATCGATTGGGCATCGTCGCCGACGACCATGAGGTTTTGGTTTTCGGCGGCGAGGAGATCGATGAAATCGGCCTGGATGGTATTGGTATCCTGGTATTCGTCGACGAGGATGAACTGGAATTGGGTTTGGTAGGCGGCGAGGACGTCGGGGTGTTCCTGGAGGAGCCGGAGCGTTTTCACCAGGAGATCGTCGAAGTCCATGGAGTTCGTGTCCTTCTTCTTCGCTTCGTAAGCGACGCGGATGCGATCGAGGGAATCGGTGAGGTGCTGGAAATAGGGATAGCGTTCTTCGACGAGGTCCGGGAGTTTGGTCCCGGTGTTGAGCGCCATGCTGAAGATGTCGGCGGTGAGTTCGGGTTTGGGGAAGCGGACGGCTTTGGTATCGATGGAACTTTCGGCAATGACGGTGGCCATTAGGTCCTTTTGATCTTCGCGATCCATGATCGTGAAATTTCGCTCAAAGCCGAGTTTGGCTGCGTGGCGGCGGAGGATTTTGTTTCCGACGGAGTGGAAGGTGCCGCCCCAGAGTTTGGAGGTGTCGTGTGGGACGAGTTGCTCGACGCGGTCGAGCATTTCGCGGGCGGCTTTGTTGGTGAAGGTGAGGAGGAGGATGTTTTCGGCGGCGATGCCATTGTCCAAGAGGTAGGCGACGCGATAGGTGAGGGTGCGCGTTTTGCCACTGCCGGCGCCGGCGATGACGAGGGCGGGGCCAGGTTTGCTGGTGACCGCGGCGAGTTGCTGCTCGTTGAGTTCGGCGGCGTAGTCGACGCTCTGGGTTTTGGGCGCGGCGTGGTGGAGGGTGTAGTGGTGAGCCATGGGGGAGAGGAGGCCGGGCGTGACGCGCGGAGGGGATCAGCGCTGGTGGCTGCGGGCGTGTTCGAGGAAGAGGTTCAGTTCTTTCCGAACGACGGGGAGCAGGAGATAGACGCCGATGAGGTTGGGAATGACCATGGCGAAGACGGCGGCATCGGAAATGCGGAGGACGCTGCTAAGGGAGGCGCCGGCGCCGATGATGGCGAAGAGGCAGAAGACGACTTTGTAGCCGAGGATGACGGGTTGATGGCGGCCGAAGAGGTAGATGACGGCCTGTTCTCCGTAGTAGGACCAGGAAATCATGGTGGAGAAGGCGAAGAGGAAGACGGCCAAGCTCAAGAGGTAGGGAAACCAGCCATAGACGGATTCAAAAGCCTTGGAAGTGACCCAGATCCCTCCGTCCCATCCCTCGCGAAGGGTGAGGGCGTCGGCGGGGATCCAGCCCTGGAGGGAGCCATCGAGGGTTTCGACCTGGAAAAAGCCATCGTCCTTTCCATCGGGTCCGGGTTCGCGGCCGGTGATGTCGAACATGGTGCCCGCAGGGGCCTGAGCCGTCACCGTGGCGGCCGGGGTGGGGGCGGAGAGCAGATCCGCGTTTTCGACGGCGACATCACCGTTCACGCGCCAGACACCGGTGATGATGATCACGAGCGCGGTCATGGTGCAAACGACGACGGTGTCGGTGAAGGGTTCCAAAAGAGCGACGAGTCCTTCGCTGGCGGGTTTGTCGGTCCGGACGGCGGAGTGTGCGATGGGGGCGGAGCCGAAGCCGGCTTCGTTGGAGAACGCGGCGCGTTTGATGCCCTGGATGAGAACGCCGACGAAGCCACCGGTGACGCCTTCGGGCGTGAAGGCGCCCTGTAGGATGATGCTGACGGCATTTGGGAGTTCGCCGAGATTTCCAAGGATGATCGTCAGTGCCGTGACGATGTAGATGACGCACATGAAGGGCACGAGGAAAGACGTGACGCGGGCGATCCAGACGATGCCGCCGACGATGACCGTTCCGGCAAGGACGGCCATGATGCCGCCAAAGATCCATCCGTTTTCCAAGATGCCAAAGGTTTCGGAGAACTGGGCATGAGCCTGGTTTGCCTGGAACATGTTCCCTGCGCCGAGGGTTCCGAAGATGCAGAAAATGGCGAAGAGAACGGCGAGGATGAGGCCGATGGGTTTGAGTCCCCGCTCGGCGAAACCGTCGCGGAGGTAATACATGGCGCCGCCTCGGATGAGGCCGTCGGGATCGACCCGGCGGTATTTCACGCCGAGGGTGCACTCACAAAATTTGGTGGTCATGCCGCAAAGCCCCATGAGGATCATCCAGAAGGTGGCGCCCGGGCCGCCGAGGCCGATGGCGACGGCGACGCCGGCGATGTTCCCGAGGCCGACGGTGGCGGAGAGAGCGGCGGAGAGGGCCTCGAAGTGGGTGATTTGGCCAGGAGCTTTGGGATCGGTGAGCTGTCCGCGGACGGTTTTGATCGCGAGGCCGAAAGCGCGGAAGTTGATGAAGCCGAAGACGAGGGTGAGCAAGACGGCGGTGCCTCCGAGGAGGACGAGGACGATGGGGATTTTCTGCTCCGCGCTGATGGGGACCTCGACGAAGATGACGGCTTCGGCGAGGTCCGCGATGGGGCCGAGGATGGCGTCGATGCGCTGGTCGATGGTCTTGGGGCCCGGCTCATCCTGAGCGAGGAGCTGAGCAGGGAGAAGGGTGAGAAGGCCCAGAATGATCGCTATGAAGGAGCGTGGAGCGCGGGGCGGATTCATTGGTTCGGTGGGGCGGAACGGCCCAGCAGAGTAGAAAGCGGGGGTGGTCCTGACAACCGAAAAAGCCTCGCGCATTGTCCGGAAACGATCCAGGGGCTCGAGGAGCTGGATGCGTGACGAGGCGGGCTCGAGGGTTATTTTTCGCGCTTTGGTGCGAAGGAGGGGAAGGATGACGAGATTCGAATGACGAATTTTGATTTTTGATTGGGACGGGAATCGTAGCTTGGGGAGGGGATCGGGCCTTGATTGCGGCGGAAGCGGGATTGATTGACGATTTACGAATGACGAATTTTGAATTTGGAGTGGGAGGAACCGTCGCTTGGGGATCGGGCCTTGATTGCGGCGAAGGCGGGATTGATTGACGAGATACGAATGACGAGTTTTGAATTTGGAGTGGCTCGGAAATCAGAATTCAGCCATCGTCACTGGTTCCTCGGTTTCGGCGATTGCGGGGAGGAATGACGGGATACGAGTGACGGATTTTGATTTTTGAGTGGGACGGGAATCGTCGCTTGGCGATCGTGACTTGATTGCGGCGGAAGCGGGATTGATTGACGATTTACGAATGACGAATTTTGATTTTGGAGTGGCTCGGAAATCTGAACGCAACCATCGTCACTCGTTCCTCGGTTTCGGTGATTGCGGGGAGGAATGACGAGATACGAGGGACGGATTTTTGATTTTTGAGTGGGAAGGGAATCGTGGCTTGGGGATCGGGCCTTGATTGCGGCGAAGGCGGGATTGATTGACGAGATACGAATGACGAGTTTTGAATTTGGAGTGGCTCGGAAATCAGAATTCAGCCATCGTCACTGGTTCCTCGGTTTCGGCGATTGCGGGGAGGAATGACGGGATACGAGTGACGGATTTTGATTTTTGAGTGGGACGGGAATCGTCGCTTGGCGATCGTGACTTGATTGCGGCGGAAGCGGGATTGATTGACGATTTACGAATGACGAATTTTGATTTTGGAGTGGCTCGGAAATCTGAACGCAACCATCGTCACTCGTTCCTCGGTTTCGGTGATTGCGGGGAGGAATGACGAGATACGAGGGACGGATTTTTGATTTTTGAGTGGGAAGGGAATCGTGGCTTGGGGATCGGGCCTTGATTGCGGCGGAAGCGGGATTGATTGACGATTTACGAGTGACGAATTTTGATTTTGGAGTGGCTCGGAAATCTGAACGCAACCATCGACACGCGTAGCTCAACTCAGGCGATCATTTCCCATGAGCGGTTTGGCCGGTGCAGCACTCGAGGAACGATTGATTGATTTTGCGGTGCGTGTTGTTTCGGTGGTCGAGTCGCTGCCTGCCTCGATGGCGGGGCGCCACGTTGGCAAACAATTGCTGCGTTCCGGGACTGCGCCTGCGCCGAACTATGCGGAAGCAAGAAGCGCTGAATCTAGGCAGGATTTTGCGCACAAGCTGAAGATCGCGCTCAAGGAACTGCGGGAAACGCATGTCTGGCTCAGGATTGTTGCCAAGAGATCCCTGGGCGAAGCGGGAGAGGTCGAGAAGCTTTTGCGCGAGTGTGACGAGCTGATTGCGATCTTCGTGGCCAGCACGAAGACGCTGAGTGACTGACGAGATGCGAGTGAGGAATGTGGATTTTTGATTGGGACGGAAGTCGGCGATTGGCGAGCGTGATTCTGTTGCGGCGACGGCGGGATTGATTGACGAGATACGAATGACGAATGACGAATGACGAATTTTGAGTGGGAGGGATCGGAGATCAGAACGTCACCGTCGCTTTGGCTGGCGCTTGGCGAGCTGTGTTTGGAAACGAGGGAGGAGCTCGTGGTCCATCCAATCGAAGGCGGCGAGCAGGCCTTTTTCCTCGTAAAGCACACCGATGCGGGCCTCGATGCGGGTAGGGTTTCCGAGGGTGGCGAGGAATTGGTTGCTGGTGATCCGGGTGTGGAGTTCACCGTCGGTTTCACCGGTTTCACGCAGGATCCATTCCCGTGCGTAGAGGGAAAGAATGGCGTCGCCTACCCAGGCCTTTTGGCGTCGTGTCGCGATGTCCATGACGATGCGCTGAGGTTCAGGCTATGACAGGGCGGAGCGAGGGCAACGCCTTTTTCGGGCGCTTCAGAATGGGGGTGAGAAGCCGGGGTCGTCGATGAGGGCTTCGAAAGCCTCGAGGGCGGCGGAGATGAAAGGGTCGTCGGCGAACGAATCGGCCTCGGCAGGGGTCGACGGGTCGTTCTCGGCAGGGCAGAGGTCGTCTCCGGTGAAATCGTCGAAGAGGAGCCCGTCCGTTCCGTGAATCCAGATTCCACGCGAGTGCATGGGACGAGGTTCTTCCAAGGTGGGTTGGAGGTCAATGGGAACTGGACTTCCAACGGCGGCCGGGAGAAGGGATATTGGATCTTCCGCTCGAGTGGAGGTGTGCGAGGGTGCTCGTCCGTTGGTTTGAAGATTCACTATCCAGAAGAGCTGCCGGTCTGCCGGGAGCGGGAGACGATCCGTCGCGCGGTGGAGTCGGCTCCGGTGGTGATCGTCTGCGGGGATACCGGTTCGGGGAAGACGACGCAGCTGCCGAAGATCGCGCTGGAGCTGGGACTGGGAGACCCGGAGCGGGGGCGGGTGATTGGCTGCACGCAGCCGCGCCGGGTGGCGGCGACGTCGGTGGCGCGGCGGGTGGCGAAGGAGCTGGAGGTCGAGCTGGGGGTGGAAGTGGGATACCAGATCCGGTTCGAGGACCGGACCTCGGAGCAGACGCGGGTGAAGTTCATGACCGACGGCATTCTGCTGGCCGAGACGCGGGGCGATCCGAAGCTGCGCCGGTACGACGCGCTGATCGTGGACGAAGCGCACGAGCGGTCGCTGAACATCGATTTCATCCTGGGGTATCTGCACCGGCTGCTGGTGCGGCGTCGCGAATTGAAGGTGATCATTTCGTCGGCGACGCTGGATGCGGAGACCTTCGCTGATTTTTTTAGCGGGGCGCCGGTGGTGCAGGTGGAGGGCCGGACGTTTCCGGTGGAAGACGTTTACCGGCCGCCGGCGGACGAGCGGGAGCCGATGGCTGAGCAGGTGGCCGGGGCGGTGGATTGGCTGGGCGAACTGGACCGGCTGGGCGACACGCTGGTGTTTTTGCCGGGCGAACGGGAAATCCGGGAGACGGCGGATTTGCTGGAGGGCCGATCGGACGCGAACACGGTGGTGCTGCCGCTGTATGCGCGGCTGGCGGCGAAGGCGCAGCAGGCGGTGTTTCAGCCCGACTCGAGACGGCGGCGGATCATTTTGGCGACGAACGTGGCGGAGACCTCGCTAACGATTCCCGGCATCCGGTTCGTGGTGGATTGCGGGGTGGCGAGGGTGAACCGGTTTGATCCGCGGGCGGGGATTCAGCGGCTGCAGGTGGAGCGGATTTCGCAGGCGAGCGCACGGCAGAGGCGGGGCCGGTGCGGGCGGGTGAGTGAAGGGGTTTGCGTGCGGTTGTATGACGAAGAGGATCACGCGAGCCGGGACGAATACACCGATCCGGAGATTCTGCGGTGTAACCTGGCCGGGGTGGTGCTGCAGATGGAGCATCTCGGGTTGGGCGACCCGCTGAAGTTTCCGTTTCTGAATCCGCCGCAGCCGAAGCGGGTGACGGAGGCTTACCGGACGCTGGCGGAGATCGGTGCCTGGGCGAAGGGCAGCGGTTTGACGGGGGTGGGTGAGACGCTGGCCCGGCTGCCGCTGGACCCGCGGTTGGGGCGACTGCTGGTGGCGGGGCGGGACGAGGGCTGCCTGCGGGAGGCGCTGGTCCTGGTGTCGGCGCTGACGGTGCAGGATCCCCGGGAACGTCCGCAGGAGAAGACCGAGGAGGCGGACCAGGCGCACGCGCGATTTCGGGACAAGCGCTCCGATTTTACGGGTTGGTTGCGGTGGTGGCACGCGATCGACCGGGAATCGAAGCGTTCGAACAACGCGCTGCGGCGGTTTTGCCAGAAGAACTTCCTGAACTACCGGCGGACGCAGGAGTGGCGGAACCTGCACCGTGAGCTGATGGATTTGCTGAAGGATCTGAGGTGGAAGCGGCCGAATTGGCGGGAAGCGTTTCCGGATCCGGAGGGAACTTATGGCGACGCGCTGCACCGAGCCGTGCTGACGTCGATTCCGTCGCACATCGGGTTTCACCAGGGGCGGAAGCAGGGTTACAAAGGGGCGCGCGACCGGAGGTTTTTTCTGCATCCCTCGTCGGGCGTGTTTGGGGCGGCCCCGGCGTGGGTGATGGCGTTCGAGATGGTGGAGACGACGAAGCTGTATGCCCGGAACGTGGCTTCGTTTGATCCGGGGTGGTTTGAACAGGCCGCGCCGCACCTGTGCCGCTACCGCTACTCCGACCCGCAATGGAGCCCGGAGCAGGGGGCGGTGTATGGGAAAGAACGAGTGACGGCGTTCGGGCTGGTGCTGGTGGACGGGAGGCGGGTGCACTATGGGCGAGTGGATCCCAAGGTGGCGCGGGAAGTGTTCATCCGGGAGGCGTTGGTGGCGGGGAGCACGCGGGCGCCGCTGCCGGCGCTGGCGGCGAACCGGGCGCTGATCGAGCGATT
>CAZCRA010000032.1:0-30790 GCA_964500945.1 uncultured Verrucomicrobiales bacterium
TCCCACGCCTAACGACCGATCAAAGCGCATCAAGAGGGTGGAGGTGAGTTGCCCCTACTGCGGCACCACCCGGTGGGAATCCTCTTTCGCACTTACGTCGTACTGCACCGCCTGCAACGAGCACTTTCCAATCGCCCGCGGCTCGGAAGAGCCGTCCGGGCGATCGCTTTTTCCTTTCGGGAAGAAGGAATCCGCCGACCAACCGAGTCCTCTCAAACCAAACGTTTCCAAGCCAAACTCGCCCCCGCCGGGCCCAGCGGTGCGACCTCCGGAGGAAACGGTCGAGCCGTTTTACGGAAACGAGTATATCCCGGACCCGGATGAAGAGCCCGCGCCGACGCAGGGGATCTTCGACGAGTCGATTTTCAACGATCCTGATCCGGACTTCGAAGCTCACGAGCTGATCGAGGTCGGTTCGCTGAGCACCGCGCCGCCATCGCGTGAAGATCCTTTTGCCGGGTCGAAATCGGCAGCGCCCGTGCCAGAGCGGGTAGTGCGCTGCGTGGAGTGTGACGAGAAGTTGACGGTCAGCAAGCACGCCACGTCGACGATTTGCAAGAACTGCAGCACCTACGTCAATCTGGAGAATTTTGATATTTGGAACCACTGCCGGGAGGACATCAAGACCCGGGGTTACATCACGGTCCACCGCAAGGCTTCGCTCGTGGCCAACCAGATCGCCTCCGAGAACCTGAGGGTGTACGGAAAGATCGCCGGAACGATCAATTGTTCAGGGAACGCCTTCTTCCGGACGGCCGGGAAGGTGGTGGGAAGTCTGAGGTGTCGACACCTTCAAATTCACCGCTCGTGCACGCTGGAATTCGTCCCGGGGATCCGGGCGGAGACAGCGGAAATCGAAGGGCACATCGAGGGCGACATCATTTCGGAGGGAACGATCCGAATCAGCAAGACGGGGGCGGTCATCGGCAACTGCACGGCGCCGGCCATCCAGCTCGAGGACGGAGGGATTCTCTCCGGGCAAATGCGGATCATGAAGCCGGACCAGGCGATGGATGACGATTACTCCGTGAAGGCACAGGAGGCGCAGGAGAGCTATTTCGAGCACGAAATGGAGGAGGATTTGAAGGCCTTCGAGGCCGCCGCAGCGCTGGAGGAAGATGATTTGCCGGAGGACGGGGAGCCGATGGATGGAGATCCGGAGCCAGGCGATGAGGGGCCGGCCGCAGCTGAGGCTGACGAAGCGGACGGAACGCTGGAGGACGATGGTTCTGGCAGCGACGAGGAAGCCGCCCGGGAGCGCTGAAGAGAGACCCGCTCAGTATCCGGGAGCGAGAATGGATGACGAGACCGGCGATCGCATCGCATCCGTCGCGGCAATGCGCTGGGCGGCGGTGGTGCGATGGACCCAGACGCTTTGGACGATGCCGCAGAGGAACATGCAGATGATGAGGAACGTGCCTCCGTAACTCAGAAACGGGAGGGGGATGCCGGTGATGGGCATGATGAGCAGATTCATGCCGATATGCTGAAAGACATGGGCAAAGAAGAGGCCGACGGCTCCGGCGCAGACGAGGCGCCCGACCGCATCCCGGCTGTAGATGGCCACGAACAGACACTGGAGGAGCAGGAAGGCGTAGAGTCCGATCAGAGCGAGGGCGCCGCGGAATCCCCATTCTTCGGCAAAGACGGCGAAGATGAAGTCATTGATGGCGGTTCGTTTGGGGATAAAACCGAGGTTATTGATGGTTTTTTCGTTCTTGAATCCCTTGCCGTTGAATCCGCCGGAACCGACGGCCTTGATGATAAAGCTGGCAGCGTAGGCACTTCCCTGGGTATCGACCTGTTTGCCTGCCAGCATATCGACATAGACCGTGATGCGTTCCTTCTGGTGAGATTTCAGTCCGAAAAAGTAGGCCCAGGGCATGACCATGAGGCCGCAGAGGATGACCACCGCGATGTAGCGGAAGGGAATGTTGCCGACGAGCAGCATCGCGCCGCCGACGGGGAGCCAGACCATGGCCGTGCCGAAATCGCCCTGCGCGAGGACAATGCCGAAGGGGATTAGGCAGGTGAGCCCGGTGAATGCCAGGCGAACGAAGGGGTTCCGGAAGAATGGGGAGGATTTGTGAAGATGGCCGAGGAGGGTGGCGAGGAGGACGATACCTCCTGCGACGGCGATTTGTGAGGGCTGGAAAGTGAGCGGACCGATGGACACCCAGCTGTCGTGGCCGGCCACGGCGTCCTCGCCCAGCAGGGCGGCGATGGAGAGCCCCACGCCGCCGACGTAAAGGGGAAGGGCGCCCCAGGTGATCCACGAGTAGTCGATGAGACTGGCCGCAAAGAAGACGACGGTTCCGACCGCAATCCAGATCAACTGCCGGTTCCAGGCGGAAATCAACGACGGCTCCTCCTTCATCCATCCGGCGGAATAGATCGCAAAGACCCCTGCCACGATCAGAGCATACATCGTGAGCACGAGCAGCCAGTTCATGCCCAGGAACTTGCGGAAGAGCGGCGTCATCGCGAAACGAAGGTCAGGTGAAAGGCTATCACGGTGCGCCGCTCAATGCGAGCAATCGACGGGTGTATTCGTGAGCGGCTCCGTGAAAAAGCGCTTCGGGGGTTCCGGATTCGACGACTTGACCGCGATTGATGATGTGAAGGAATTCGCTCATCTGTTCGGCGGCGGCATAATCCCGGGACAGGTAGAGCAGGGTCATCCGCCAGTGAACCTGAAGATCTCTGAGCAAATCGAGGATGCGCGCCTGGCTGAGGGTGTCGAGGTAGCGGGTGGGGTCGTCGCAAACCAGCAGCCGGGGCTGGGCCGCCAAGGTCCGGGCGATGCAGAGGCGCTGCTGGTCAAACAGATTCATCTGTGCCGGAAGCCAACGGGTGCAGTCCGGGTCGAGCCCGACCGACTCGAGGAGGAAATTCATGCGGGTGCGGCGCTCTTCCCGGCTGAGTTCGCGCTGGTGGAGACGGAGTCCTTCGGTGAAGAGGCGGCGGATGGTCCAGCCGGGCCGGAAGGCCTCTTCCGGGTGCGCGTAAATCATTTGGAGGTCGCCACGGAGTCGCCGGAAGCGATGTTCGGGCATGCGGAGAATCGGGCGATCGAGGAAATGAATGGCTCCCGAGGCCGGGCGAAGGATCTTGAGGGTCGCGAGAGCGAGGGTGGTTTTCCCCGCGCCGGCATCGCCGACGATGCCGAGGCGCTGTCCTTCGGCGATTTCGAAGCTCACCCCATCGAGAGCGCGAATGGGCTCGGCGGTCGCGGTGTTCCAGGAAGATTTGGGGCGAAATTCAACCACCAAGTCCTCAACGCGGAGAAGAGCCATTCCGGTTCGACGGTTTAAGCGGAAGCAGGGGAATCGAGGAACGCCGTGAGCGGGCTGGTGGCTCGAGCCGTGGCGCTGGTGGGGCCGAGACCGGTCTCCCAGGCGTGGCGTCCGGCCTCGACGGCCATTTTGAAGGCGCGTCCCATACGGGCGGGATCGGAGGCGACGGCGATCGCGGTGTTGACCAGGACGGCATCGGCGCCGATCTCCATGGCCTCGGCGGCATGACTGGGAGCGCCGAGGCCGGCATCCACGATGACGGGGACGGTGGCCTGCTCGATGATGATCTCGATTTGGCGGCGAGTGTCGAGGCCTTGATTGGAGCCGATGGGGGAGCCCAGGGGCATGATGGTGGCGGTGCCGGCTTCCTGAAGGCGTTTGGCGAGCACGGGATCGGCATTGATGTAGGGAAGGACGGTGAATCCTTCAGCGACGAGTTGTTCGGCGGCCTTGAGCGTTTCGATCGGGTCGGGAAGGAGGTAGGCGGGGTCGGGATGAATTTCCAGTTTCACCCAAGGGGGAAGCCCGGCCGTGACGGCGAGGCGGCTCAATCGGACGGCTTCCTCGGCGTTCATGGCTCCGCTGGTGTTGGGCAGGAGCAGATAGCGATCTGGATCGATGTGGTCGACGATGTTGGCGTAGGGATCGGGCTCGCCGGAGAGATTGGCGCGGCGGAGCGCCACGGTGACGATTTCGGTGCCTGATGCTTCGAGGGCGTCGCGCATGAGCTCATTCGAAGCAAACTTGCCGGTGCCAAGCAGCAGGCGGGAATGGAAGGTTCGGCCGGCGATTTCCAGGGGGGTGTTCATGAGTGAGTCAGGAAAAAATGCGATTTTTCAGGCAAAAACCAGATAGAGGGGGGCGGCGCGCGTCAAAAAACGTTGATTTTTGCGCAAAGCTGGGACGCTCGAGTGGTGTGGCGGTCCAAACTTGGGTGGCTTCTTCGAAAAGGGTTGCGTGATGTGCGAGGAAAGGTAGTTTTTGGTCAAATCTAGCCCCGTCAACGAACCATGGCAGACAAGGAAAACAAGTGGCCACAGAACACGTCCGGAGAGTTTTACGTGGACGACCAATGTATCGACTGCGATTTGTGCCGCGAAACGGCACCGGCGAATTTCACGCGGGATGATGACGGTGGGTATTCCTATGTTTTCAAGCAGCCGGAGAATGACGAGGAGCGCGCCCTTTGTGAAGAAGCGATGGAGGGTTGCCCTGTCGAAGCCATTGGGGACGATGGCGGTTCGGACTGACGCATCGGAGCGGTGACTGCGGCGCAACGGGAGCAACTTCTGCGCGAATTCCGGCTTCTACCGGAGGAGAAACCGGCCCGGCCACCCGCCATGCTCGGCGATCTTGTCGAGATCCAAATAGGCAAGCTCGGTCTGAAGGAGCGGATGCTTGAGGATCAGCTCGGGGCCGCTTGGGCGGAGATTGTCGGTTCATCCAATGCCCAGCAGTCGAAGCCGGTTCAGATCAAGCGCGGTGAGCTGATCGTGGCCGTCAGTCAGCCCGCGCTGAGATATGATTTCGAGCGCTTCCACGGGCCTGAGATCCTTCGGAGGCTGCAAGAAAGGTTCGGCGCTTCCATGGTGAAGCGCGTTCGCTTCCGCGTCGGGAGCTGATCATGTTCCGCTCCATCATTTTCGACTGGTCAGGGACGCTGTGCAACGACCTGCCGCCGGTCATCGAGACGATCAACCGCATCCTGGTTCACTACGGCGCGCCGGAAGTCTGTGAAGACACGTTTCGGACGGAATTCCAGCTGCCCTTCGGCTTGTTTTATGAAAGCCGGCTCCCGGGGGTGCACGTCGACGAGCTCGAGCTTCGTTTCCGGGAGTTCTTTCCACAGTCCGAACGGCCTGCGGAGCCGATCGCCTTTGCGCGGGAGTTCGTGGAAGCGATGGCGGATGCCGGGAAGCGGCGTTTCGTCCTGAGCGCGGCTACCCCGGACCACTTTCACGAGCAGGCGCGGGCGCTGGGGCTGGATGACGCGTTTGACGGTCTTTATTTGGGAGTCCGCGACAAACGGCGGGTGATTCACGATCTGCTGGAACAGAACGGGTTGGAGCCGGAATCGACGTGTTTCATTGGGGACATGCAGCACGACATTGAAACGGCGAGGCACGCCGGGGTGACGTCGATCGCGGTCCTGACGGGCTATGACTCGGCGAGCAAGCTGGCGATGGCCGAACCCGATTTGATGGTGCGGGACCTTGGGCAACTGAGCGATTGGTTTCGCCGGGGCGATCCGTTGATTCGACTTCCGGTGGCGACGGTTGGGGCGTTGATTTTTCATCGCGATGGCCGGGTCTTGCTGATCCGGACGCACAAGTGGTCGGACCGGTGGGGGATACCTGGAGGGAAAATCGAGCGAGGGGAAACCTGCGAGGAAGCGCTCCGCCGCGAAATTCTGGAGGAGACGGGGCTGCGTTTGACAGATGTGAGGTTCGTTCTTTGCCAGGACTGCATTGAACCCGCCGAGTTCGAGCGCTCGGCGCATTTTCTTTTGATGAATTACACGGCGGTGACGGAGCAATCGGAAGTGAGACTGAATGACGAAGCGGAGGCCTACCGTTGGGTTTCTTTCGAGGAGGCGTTCGAGTTTGATCTGAACGAACCGACGCGGCATTTGCTGGAAGCGGTGGCGCGGGAGGGAAGGGGCGCGGCATGAGTGGCGACCGGATCGAGCTTCGGGGCGTGGAGGTCAGCGCTTTCATCGGAGTGCCCGGAGAGGAGCGGGCATTACCGCAGACTTTGGAGCTGGACGTGACGCTCTGGCCCGGGCGACCACTCACCGGGTTGGGTGACCGGATCGAGAACACAGTCAACTACTTCGCGGTTTGGCAGCGGCTGCGGCAAGTGGCGGTGGAGCGGCCGCGGCGTTTGATCGAGACGCTGGCGGAGGACGTGGTGAGCACTTTGCTCGACGAGTTTCCGGTGAGCGAGGTCGAGGTCACCGTGCACAAGTTCATTTTGCCTGGCACGCGGGCGGTGGCGCTCACGGTCCGGCGTGTTAGGGAAGGGGCGTGAAGCGAGGAACGAATCCTGGCAGCTTGTGGGCTTCGAAGTAGGATATGGGGGGAGGCGATCGCTTCCCGATTCGAGGCATCATGGGAAAGAGTGGACAGCCGGAGCACGACCGGGAGCTGGTGGAGAGGGCGCAGGCGGGAGACACCGAGGCGTTCGACGAGCTGGTGCGTCATTACAGCCCGAAGCTCTATGGGCTGGTGTACAACATGACCTCGAACCACGAGGACACGAACGACCTGTTGCAGGAGATTTTCGCGAAGGCCTACCGGAGCTTGAAGCGGTTTCAGGGGCGATCGAGTTTTTACACGTGGATCTACACGATCGCGGTGAACATGACGCTGAATTTTCTGAAGAAGCGCAACCGTCGATCGGCGTTAAGCCTGGATGACGTCGATAGTGGGATCCAACACGATCCGGACTACCTGGAAATGACCTCGACGTCGGACACGCTGAGGGAAGTGAATGTGCTGGAGCTACAGAGAAGATTGAACAAGGCGCTCCAATCGCTGTCGGAGAATCATAGGATTGTGGTCACCCTGCACGACATCATGGGGCTCCCGCACAACGAGACGGCGAAGATCCTCGGGATCTCGCCCGGCACGGTTCGTTCCCGGCTCTTTTACGCGCATCGCGAGCTTCAAAACTACCTTGAGGAATTCAGGCGGTAGAACGAGGCTCACCCACTTCCAACCCAGCGAGCCAAGATGAAGGATGAGACGGACGTGCAAAAGCTGATGGCGCTGAAGCGCTATGAAACGCCGGGAAGTGCTTACTTCGAAAGTTTTTTGCGCTCTTTTCAGCTTCGCCAGCGGACCGAGATGATGCGGTGTCCAGCGCATCGTCTGGTCTGGGAGCGAATGAACACTTGGCTCTGGGAATTCCGAGGTTATCGCCTGGCGGCGACGGGTGGGGTTCTCGCGATAGGAGCTGGTCTGCTGGCGCTGCAGATCGGCGGGGCAGGTGAGGAGGAGGAAGGTTCGGCTGGGGCCGGGGCCCAGGTCAGCGACGCACCCGGCGGCGAGGCCGATTTTCAGCCCACGCCTGTCCGGGTGCATTGGAATGGGAACGACGAATCCCCCTTCGTGTCGGGTTTGGAAGTGGCAGACGGCATGTTCGTCTGCTCATGGCCCGGATCCGAGATGCCACCCGCGGTCCGTGTGGAGCGGGTGGCGTCGCAGGGGGTTGCCCGAGTCGTGATGGTCGATCCGTCGTCCGGGCTGGTTCTGCTGGACGGAAGGGCGCGCGCGATGCGCGAGGACTGACCTGCTGTTTCTCAGGGGCAGGCGCGGCGTGGACGGAGGAATCTGCCGAAACGAATTAGAGCTTGGCGAAGGCCTCCTTTTCGGGAGCGGTGATTTGCTCGTCCTTGACGTTGGCCTGAGCGTCTTCGGCTTCCTTGGTGCGTCCGAGTTTCTCCATCACGATGGCCTTGATGGCCCAGTCGGCGGATGACGCGCTCGACCAGTCCGCATCGGCTGCGGTGAGGACATCTGCCGCTTCACCGAACTCTCCCTGGCGTGCGAGGGCAAAGGCCAGGGTCGAACGAAGGCCGAGGATACCGGGCTGCGCTTCGACCAACTTCCGGGCTTGCTCGACGTAATTCTCCTCGGTCTTATCGAGAATCAAGGAGATGTAGATGAAGTTGTTGAGCAGCAGGAGGTTGTTTCGCTCCCGCTGGAGTGAGAGCTGCGTCAGCGCCAGAAGGTCTTCGAGACGATTCTGGCTGTGGAGGTAGCCAAAGATGCGCTGGAGGCGGATGCTGGGGGGAAAGGCAGGTGTGGGATTCTTCGCCGCTTCGAGTAGGGCGCGAACGGCCGGCTCGGGCTGACCGATTTCGATGGCCGCCTGGTAGGCAGCGAGGAATTGGTTTGAATCGCCGCTGGACTCGGCCAAGCCGTAGGCGGTTTCCCAGTTGGTCATGGCCGCTTCGTCGTCTCCCTTGGCCTTGGCAAGCTTCGCGCGAGTCAGGACCGTCAAGATTTCGGAGGATTCTTCGTGAGGTGTTTCCAGCCAGGCCTCTGCGGCCTCCGGGCCTTCGACGGCCAGTAGAGCACGGAGACGATGATCGTAGAGTGTAAGCGATTCCCGCCCACGAGTCTCATCGACAAAGGCGAGGACTTGGTCGAACCGACCGAGCTGGGTCATCCAGGCCGCCAGCAGTTCGGCGTCGCTGTCCGCAAACTGCTCGATGGCTTTGGCGAGGATGGCGTTCTGAGCGGCCTCATCGTCTTTGTTGGCGGCCAGCTCGATTTTGAGTGCCGTCAGCTTGTCGATGGGTTGAGGTTCCGGGAGCCCTTCGACCCATCCGGAGATGTCATCGGGGAAGAGTTCGGGGAAGATCGTGCCGGCCGGAACGCGAGCCATGAAGCGGAAGACCGCCTTGGCGCGCTCGTCCTGGCCTTCCATGAGTTCGACGATGGTCTCCTGACCGCGCTTTCGATCCGCCTCGTCCTGGCTCATGATCAACATGTTCGCGAGAAGTGCCTTGAAGCGATCTTCGTCGCCGCCTTCTTCGAAATAGTCCTCGATGATCTTCCGGGCGTCTCCGGCGCCGCCGCGGCTGGCCAGGAAGCGTGTCTTCAGGAAAAGGACATCCGGATTCTTCCGCTGCTCCTCGTCGAGAAGGTTGTAGAGCTGCATGAATCGCAGGCTGTCGCCGGCGAGCTGGATGAAGGCGAGGAGCTGGACCTTTTCTTCGAACGGGCAGTCCGGGTGAAGGAAGAGGGAGGTCGCCGCGGGGAGGGCACGCGGGGAGTTCATCTTTCCGGCCGAACGGAAGACGACGCGAAGTGCCTCGAGCGAATCCGGCCAGATTTTCAGGGCCGCCAGCGCACCATCGTAGGCTGCTTCGAAGTCTTCGTTTTCAAAGGCTGCCTGGGCCTCGGCGAGCTTCTCGTTCGACTTCTCCACAAGTTCTGGGTTCGAACCCAGATCTTTTCCCTGAAGATCTTCCGGCTTGAGGATCTGGGCGGGCAAGAAGGTGAGGCCCGCGAGAGTCACAGCGACCAGCGCGACCGATGCGTTCAACCCAGTGTTCGTCTTTTCCAGTGCGTTCTGCATGTCGGGGATGGGGAGTGATGGTTTCTTTGTGAGCCGGCTTGAGCTGATCCTGAGCGCCGCCGGACAGGCTTAACCCTTAGCTGACAATCGGGCGCCGTCGACCGCGGATTTTGGGAAACCTTCGTGACAAATCTGTCGCATGAGGGAGCGGGGCATTCAAAAATTTGCGTTTTTTCCCAAAACTGGCGGTGAAAGGCAGGTGACGTTTTCGAGCTGTTTGGAACTTGGGCTGGACAAGGCCAAAGAGCATGCCTAGGAAGCCGGGGATTGGCCATGAAAACGCAGAAGACCCTGATATACGCCGTGATCGTCCCACTGGGGATGCTTTCCAGTCTCGCCAACGTGGTGTCCCAGGAGGCGCCGCGGCCGACAGCGGAGGACATCTACCGCGCCAGTCTTCGCGGTGTGTTTCAGGATTGGCGCACGACCCTCTCGAACGAGCCAGCAGGGAATCATCCGCCGCTTCCCTCGTGTGAGATGACCTTTAACGTGGGTTTCAAAGACTTCGTCGATGCCGGCCAGATCAAGCTGACGGTCGTCAACGACGGGGAGAACTACAAGATTCTGGGCAAAGGCGCGAGCATCGGAGCGGCAAACAAAGTGTTTCCCTACAGCGGTGAGGTGGCGGGGCTGGTGTCCGTGAGTGAGCTGCGTCCGGTCACTCTGGAGCAGAGGGCGGACCGGCCGAAGATGAAGACCAGCTTCACCACCGAATTCGAAGCCGATACTTTGAAGAGCAGGTTTGTGATGGAGTCCGAGGGGCAAGAAAAGAAGGAGGGCGAGTTCGAGTTCAAGGTTCCGGGCATTCTGGATCCGTTTTCCGCAGCCCTATATGTGCGCAGTCAGCCTCTGGAGGAGATCGGTGAGCAGTATTCGGTGCTCCTTTTCTCGAAGGTCTCGCTCTACGTCCTGACCTTGACAGTGAAGGAGAAAGGGCAGCGCGAGTGGCAGGGCGAGCAGGTGGATGTGGTGGAGATGGGGATCCAGGCCGACCGCGTTCAAGCGAATGGAAACGTGGCGCCCGTGGCGGAGAAGTTGAAGTCGGCGTCTTTCCTGATGACGGATGACGAGTTGCGGTTGCCGATCGAATTCCGTGCGGAGCTTTCACCGGCGGGAGCGGTGACGGGGACGCTGACGGAATACAAAGAGCTTTGACGGACCTAGAGGATGGTCCCGGGCCGGTAGTTGGCGGCTTGGGGACAGTGGGCGGCCCAGTCCCGGGCCTCGCTCGAGAAAGCATGGATCTGCGTGGCGGAGGCGCCCGTGCGGGAGGCGGCTTCCCGGCAGATGTCGAGTAGCCCGGCTTCGGTGAAGCCGAGTCGTTCGTCCGAGGCGAGGCGTTCCACGAAATCGTTTCGGGTGGTGTCGCCTCGGCGAAGGGCGGTGACAGCGGCGACGGCGTGTTCCTTGATGGCTTCGTGAGCGGTTTCGCGGCCGATGCCCTGGCGGACGGCTTCCATGAGAAAGGTGGTGGATAGAAGGAACGGGAGGTAATGCGCGTTTTCGCGCTCTGCGACTGCGGGGAAGAAGGTGAACTGGTCGAGCACCACGAGGAAGGTTTCGAGCAGACCGTTGAGAGCGAAACAGCTGTCCGGCAAGGCCACGCGGCGGACGACGGAGCACGAGACGTCGCCTTCGTTCCACTGATCGCCAGCCAGAGCATCGACCATGGTGAGGTGCCCTTTCAGGATGCTGTGGAAACCGTTGATGCGCTCGCAGCTTCGGCTGTTCATTTTATGCGGCATGGCGGAAGAACCGACCTGGCCTTTGGCGAATCCTTCGCTGGCGGTTTCGTGGCCGGCCATCAGGCGAAGCGTGCGGGCAAAGTTGGACGGGCCGGAGGCAACTTCGACGAACGCGGCGGCGACGCGGTGGTCGAGACTGCGGGGATAGACTTGTCCCGGGGAGGACAGGAGGTTCGGGATTCCCAGGTGACGGACGAGGGATTCCTCGATTTGACGGGCGCGAGAGGCGTCGCCGTCCAGGAGGTTGAGCAGGTCGAGCTGGGTGCCGACGGCGCCTTTTAGGCCGCGGACGGGGTAAGTTTCGCGGACGAGGCGGAGTTGGCGGCAGCCCAGGAGGAGTTCCTCGCCAAACATGGCGGCGCGCCGGCCGAGGGTGGTGAGCTGAGCGGCGACGTTGTGTGTGCGAGCGGTGATGACGGCGGAGGCGTGGGATTCGGCCATTTGGGCCAACGCGAGGAGCGCGGCGCCGGCCTGGATTTCGAGGTGCTCGAGCGAGCGGTAGATCTGGAGTTGCTCGACGTTTTCGGTGAGGTCACGGCTCGTCATGCCCCGGTGGATTTCCTCGAAACCGGCGAGTTCACAGAAGGTCTCGATCCGCGCTTTGACGTCGTGCCGTGTGACGCGCTCCCGGCGGGCGATGGCTTCGAGGTCGACGGTGTCGCGGGCGGCCCGGTAGGCTTCGATGGCGCCTGGGGAGACCGGCAGGCCGGCATCGCGCTGTGCTTCGAGGACGGCGATCCAGAGGTCGCGTTCGAGCCGGACCTTGCCCTCGGGCGACCAGATTTCGCGGAGGGCGGCGGTGGCGTAGCGTTCGGCGAGGACGTTGGGGACGTTCATGGATGGAAGGACGAGCTGTTCAAGTCTCGAAGCGCCGGAGGCAAAGGGCAAGGAGGCGCTTCGGGCGGCCACTTGGGTCGGTTCAAACGATGAGCTTGATCGCGCCCGGGACGGTTTCCCAGCGGGCGGGAAGGTAGCCGGCGAACTCGCCGTCCGCTTCGATCAAGACGCGGCGGGCCGGGTCGCGGCACTCGATGGCGACGGTTTCCAGGCGGCGGGTGATCATGCCCTCGGGCATTGGATTGGTGGTGTCCCGTTTCAGCTTACCCACCCCGGAGAGGACCTGCCAAGGCGAGCGACCGTGGACGATCACGACGTCCAGAGCCCCGCTGGAGGGATCCGCATCGCGACTGATGCAGACGCCGGCGCCGAAGAAGCGGCCGTTGCAGACGGCGATGCAGTTGGCGTCCCAGTCGCTGACGTCATCGTTCGATGGGCCGGTCCGGAGTCTCAGCGGAAAACGCCGGTGGCGGAGGGTGGCCTTCAGGATGTTCCAATTGAAGGCGAGGGTGCCGTTCACGCGTTTCAGGCAGCGGGAGGCATTCGTTCCGACGCCGATTTCAGCGGTCAATCCCAGGCTGGAGACGTTGACGAAGAACTGGGTCAACGCCTCGCCCGCCTCGCCCGTGCTGGTCAGCCTTCCGGCGTCGATCGTTCGTTCGCGCCCGGTGCGGATGCGCTCCAAAGCAGCCTCGACTCCGTCTGGAAGGTCGAAGGTGCGCCGGAAATCGCCACCGGAACCGCGCGGCACGAGGGCTAGGGAGGCGCCGGCTCCGGCTGGTTGGCCGTTCTGGAAGAAACCGTTGATGACCTCGTGAAAGGTGCCGTCGCCTCCGATGGCCACGACGAGGCGGCTGCCTTGCTCCAGGGCTTCGCGCGTCAGCCTGGTGGCATCGCCCGGACCACGGGTCTCGACGAAATGATGAGGGCCGAGAACGGAATCCAATCTCTGGCGAATGTGGGAGAGATCGTGACCGGTCCGGCCGCCACCGGAAGCGGGATTGAGGATGACGGTTTGCAAAAAAGCGTGAGGGGTGAGGGGTGGGAGGGGCTATTTCAGGCCCGATGTTTTGGGCGACCAAAAAAAAAATCGAATTTGGATGAATAAGTGAAACTTGCGTTCCGCGCTGGAGGTTTAGTAAGTGGTTGGTTTTCAGTCACAACCTCAGACGCTATGAACAGGCTCCGTTTTGCCGGTCTCCCGGGTTTTTTGGCACTTTGTTTCGCCGTTTTCATCACTCCCGGCCGCGCGGAGCTTCCCTGGAAGGTCATGGACCGGCTGCTGGCGGAGGGATGGGAATCCGCCGGGATCGAGGAACACGCCCCAGTCAGCGACGAGGTTTTCCTCCGGCGCGTCTACCTGGATTTGGCCGGTCGAATTCCGACATTGGATGAAGCGTCCGCGTTTTTGGCATCGACGTCTCCGGCCAAGCGCGGGGAACTGATCGATGAACTGCTGGCGAGCGAGGCCTATGTGAATCACTTCTTCCACTTCTGGGCCGATTTGCTGCGCGTTCAGGACCGGGCCGGGGGTGGGCGGGAGATTGCTGACGCCTACGCGGATTTCATCCGGAAGAGTCTTCGTGAGAACCGGCCCTACGACGCGTTCGTCCGCGAGCTGCTGACGGCGACGGGGGAGGCCGCCGACCACGGTGCCGCGGGTTACACCTACCGGGATCGGGGGATGCCGCTGGATCACATGGCCAACACGGTCCGGGTCTTTCTCGGGACGCGCCTGGAGTGTGCGCAATGCCACGATCACCCCTTCGATAAGTGGACGCAGATGGATTTCTACCACATGGCGGCCTTCAGCTACGGGATGCAGGCTCGAAACCGGAATCAACTGGCGTCCGTCGACCAAGCCAACCGGATGCTGCGGACAGTCGTTGAGGATCGGGCGGAGCAGCAGACGCTTCGGAGAGCCTTGCAGGAGATCACCCGGCCGGTGAGGCGGTCGGCAGCGGTGAGCTACGAGTCGCAGCGGTTGCCGAAGCTTCCCAAGGATTACGCCTACGACAACGGGAAGCCGGGACAGGCGATTCAACCCGCGGCGATGTTCGGGGATGCGGGACCGATTTCATCACCTGACGAGCGTGTCGAAGTCTACGCCGAGTGGATGACCTCGCCGGAAAACCCCCGGTTCACGAAGGTGATCGCCAACCGGCTTTGGCGGAAGGTCATGGGCTACGGGCTGGTCGAACCGGTCGACGACTGGACGGATCTTTCGAAGCCCTCGAACCCTGCGCTTCTGGATTACTTGGCGGAGTATCTGGTGGAGACGGGCTACGACATGAAGGCTTTCCTCGGCGCGGTGTGCCGGACTCAGGCCTATCAGGCGGAGGCTTCGCTTGAAGAGGTGCTGCCAGGTGCGCGCTACCTTTTCCCCGGGCCGGTGCTCAAGCGCATGACGGCGGAGCAGATTTGGGATTCGGTGGTGGCGCTCGTGAACCCGGAACCGGAATCCGCTGACTGGCTTCGCGAGCGGGAGCAGGAGCTTCGGCTGGCGCATCAGCGGGCGATGCGCGAGGCCCTCGCCAGCTACGATCCGGAGAAAATGGTGGCGCTGGCGAAGGAGGTCGCGGCGGTTCAGGTCGACTCTCGCCAGAAGCTGGAGGCGTTGCAGGCCGAGATTCGAGTGGCGCGCGATGCGGAGGACCGGGACGAGATTCGGCGATTGAGCCAGGAGGCGCGCCGGGTCACGACGGAGATGCGCAATCGCGTGCGGGAAATGGCGTATGATCCGGCGTTGGAGCAGGTTGGCGCCGTGCCTGTGGTGTTGGAACTGCCCGGTGGCGAAACGGCGGAGGTTGATGCCATGGAGGCGGTGGATGAGCGGGGCCGGCTGACGCAGGAGTTGCGGCGTCGTTTGCAGAAGGCCGAGCAAGATGCCATCGAGGCAGAGATGGCGGAGCGTGGCATCACCGATCCCAAAGAGAAGCGGGCGTTCATGGAATTCCGGCGTGGCTCGCGGAACATGCTTCGTGCGATGCACGTGGGTTCGCCGGCTCCGGCGGGACATTTTCTCCAGGAATTTGGGCAGTCTGACCGGGAATTGATCGAAAACGCCGACAAAGGGGCATCGGTTCCGCAAGCGCTGAGGCTGCTCAATGGCGACACTTTTCCGATGCTGAGCGGGCAGCGTTCGCTGTTGTCCGGCCGGTTGGACCACACCGAGACGGCGGGCGAAGGAATACGGACGATTTTCCTGGCCATGCTCACTCGACCGCCCACGGCCGCCGAGGAGCAGCTCGTGACTGCGGCCTTGGAGCATCGCGGCGATGCCGTGTATGACGATGCGATTTTCGCGCTGCTGAACTCGCCGGAGTTCCTGTTCGTTCAGTAGCGCTTTTCCTAAACCATCCAAACTCAATCATCGATTCCGCGGCCATGAACCCGCTCTCTTCCACTAACTCCGACGTTTCACGCCGCCGCTTCGTTGCCGGGGCCGCCAGTGCCTTTCTCGGCGTGGGCCTTAGTCCGGCGTTGAGCCCCAGGGTTTTCGCTGCCGCGGCTGGTGCCAGTCCGCTCAAACAGACCGCGACGGCCAAGCGGGTGATCTACCTCTACATGGGTGGAGGGATGACGCACCTGGACACCTTCGACCTGAAGCCGGGTCACGAGAATCAAGGGCCGACTCGGGCGATTCCGACCAGTGCGGATTTCCGGATGTCGGAGTATTTGCCGAACCTGGCGCAGCACGGTCATCAGATGGCGGTGATCAATTCCCTGACGTCGAGGACGGGGGCGCACGAGCAGGGCAATTACCTGATGCACACGTCCTATGAGCAGCGCGGCACGATCAAGCATCCAGCGCTGGGTGCCTGGCTTCTGACGTTCCAGGGCAAGCTCAATCCGACGCTGCCCGGCAACGTGGTCATCGGCGGAGGGAGCCGGCATCCCGGGGAAGGCTTTTTCGCGCCTTCCGTGGCGCCGCTTCGGATCGGCGCCCCGCAGCGGGGGTTGCAGAACGCGAAGGCCAAGATGCCCGAGGCTGACTTCGAGTTCCGCTATGGGTTGTCGCGGGCGTTGGCGCACGATTTCCAGGAGCGCTACAACTACCGGAACGTAAAGGCCTATGGCGAGATGTACGAGGACGCCGTCAGATTGATGGGCAGCGAAGACCTGAAAGCCTTCGATCTCTCCGAAGAACCCGATTCGGTCCGGAAACAATACGGGGATGATTCGTTTGGGATGGGCTGCCTGCTCGCCCGCCGTCTTGTCGAGAACGATGTCCGTTTCGTCGAGGTGAACCTGGGTGGATGGGACACGCACCAATCGAACTTCACGCGGGTGCCGGAGCGCTGCGTCACGCTGGACCGGGCGATGGCGGCTTTGCTGAACGACCTCGAACAGAGCGGGCTCCTCGCTGACACGCTCGTGGTGCTGACGACCGAGTTTGGCCGGACGCCGAGGATCAATCAGAATTTAGGCCGGGACCACTATCCGAAGGCCTTCTCCAGCGTCTTGGCCGGGGGCGGCATCCGGGGAGGAACGGTCTACGGGCTCACGGACGAGGGGGGCGAAAACGTCGTGGAGAATCCGGTCTCGCCACAAGACCTCAACGCGACGATCGGGTATGCGCTCGGGTTGCCGCTCGACCACGCGCTCTACAGCCCGTCGAAGCGTCCGTTTACGGTGGCGCACAGGGGCCTACCGATTACGGAGCTATTCGGCTGACGAATTCCTTGAAACGCTGGGACAGTCCTCCATCCGGGGGCTGGAAATCCGGTTCATGAATGGTGGTGAATCGTCCGCGAAACCGCTCACTCGATGGCTATGGCCTCGAGCATGGGGGTGGCGGCTTCGACGAGTTCGGCGTGGACGTGGCCGTTGCTGGCGATGGTGCCGGGACTGGTGAAGGGGTCGAAGGGGCCGCCGGCGAGATCGGTGACCATGCCGCCGGCTTCCTGGACGATGAGGCTGCCCGCAGCGCTGTCCCACGGGTTCAGCGCCATTTCGTAGTATCCGGTCATCACGCCCTCCGCGACGTAGCAGTAGTCGAGCGCGGCGGAGCCGAGGCGGCGGATGCCTCCGGCGACGTGCAGCATGTTCTGGAGGGCGCGCGCCAGGGGTTCGGCGCGTTTGGCGCGGTCGTAAGGGAAACCGGTGACGACGAGGCCTTGGCGGAGCGATCTAAATTCGTTCACGCGGATGAGTTCTCTGTTTTTGAACGCGCCGCCGCCCTGGACGGCACGGTAACGATGGCCGAGAACGGGAGCGGACACGAGACCGCCGACGGAACGGTTCTCCCAGGTCAGAGCGATCGAAATGGACCAGCCTGGCAGGCCATGAGCGTAATTCACGGTGCCATCGATGGGATCCACGACCCACTGAAAGCCGGCGCTGGCTGGCGAGGCGTCGAGGGTGGAACCCTCTTCGGCCAGGAGGGTGTCGCCCGGGAAGTTCGATTGGATGAACGCGGTGAGAGCGGCTTCGCTTTCGTAGTCGGCCTTTGTGACGAGATCGACGTCAGTGGATTTCGTGCCGACGTCGAGATCGCCCTTTTGGAGGTCGATCAAGTGCGCTTCGAGGTCCGGAAGGAAGGCCTCGACGGCATCCAAACGCCGGGTGACTTCGGGGTGGTCGGGCATGGCATCCCGTCATGCCAACCACCGCGCGGTTCAAACGGATTTCCCGTGATGGGGCCCGCGTTTCAGCGGGAGGCGAGTTGGCCGGTCTCGGTGGAGAGGACTTCGTTGAGCGACCGCATTTTTTGAGCCGTCATCGCCCCACTGGCCGAGGTCACGATGCGTCCCTTGCGATCGCTGACGAAGATGTCGATCCCGGCGGAGCTTCGTTTGAAGCCAGCGGCGGCTGACCCTTCCCAATCCAGCAGGACGGGGTGTTCCGGGCAATGCTTCAGGAAGAGTTTCTTCAGAGGTTTGTGCATGAAGCCGGGAGCGCCCTTCAAGTCGGCAAGTCCCACGATGGTGGTGGTGGAACCATATTTCCGGTAGAGCTCGGCAATCCAGGGCTCGATTTTCGAAGAGCCGCGGTTGTTGGCGACGGCAATGATGAGCGGTCTCGAGTAGGGAGCACTCAGGCGATGGGATTTGCCGAACTGATCTTCCAGAGTCATGGAGGGCACGCGGTCCGCGCGAGCGGAAAACGTGGTCGCTAGGAGGGCGAAGGAGATGAGGGCGATGCGCCGTGTCGATCCAAGTTTCATGCTCGGGATACGTGAAGGCGAGGCGAGCGGTCTTACCAAAATGAAGATTGAGGCTTTCGAAGACAAGCCTAAGTTTCATCATGTTTGGGATCGGAGCGCGGGGTTGGGTATGGCTACTGATTTCCGGGGGCGGCCTGGCCCTGGTCCCGGGAGCGTGCGGACAGGACGAGGCGGTGATTCCAGAACGATTTGGCCGCGAGCGCTACCGAGAAGTTTGGAGCGGTCCGCTGTTTGCCGAGGGGGCTGAGATCGAGGAAGGCGAGGCGCCCAGGGTGGAAGTGCCGCCGGCCTGGCAGTTGTCGGGCATCTCGAAGATCGGCGGAGAGGTGGCGGCGACCTTGCGCCGGAAGGAAGGTGGAAGCACCGTACGCCTTCGGACGGGCGAGTCGGCAGGTGGGATCAAGCTGATCGAGGTCCAGGAAGCGGCGCATGCCGGTGAGGTGCGGGTTCGTGTGGAGGTTGGCGGGCGCGTGATGGAGCTGGGTTTCGAACCGGAAATGCCCCAGGAACCGGTCGTTCAGTCGCCCCGGCGGGAAGTGAAGGAATCTCGGAGTGCGGAGGGGCGCCGCGAAGAGCGGCCGAGTCAGCGTTCACGCTTGCGCATCATCGTTCCGGAACCGTCATGAGGGTTTTGCGAGCGGAACAGGTGGTGCCGGTGGGGGTGGAGGAGGCATGGGCCTTTTTCTCCGACGCGCGCAATCTGGCCAAGCTGATGCCGCCGCACATGGCGTTGACGTTGGTGGACGTGGACGAGGGGCCGGTTCACGAGGGGCAAATCATCGTTTTCCGGGTGAAACTGGGACCCATGGTGTGGGCTCCGTGGGTTTCGGAAATCACTCGAGTGGTGGATGGGCGGGAATTCGTGGACGACCAGCGGGTGGGCCCCTACGCCTTTTGGCATCACCGGCATGTGGTGGAGCCGGCGCCGGGTGGGGACGGGACGCTTCTGAAAGACATCGTCCGGTATCATGTGGGCTACGGTCCCATTGGGAGCATGATGGAAGCGCTCTTCATCGACCGGATGGTGGACGGGATTTTCGAACACCGGAAACGAGCGATGGACGAGCTTTTTCCGGCCGAATAGGCGTGCCGGGTCCGGAAGATCGTGCGAGGGGTAGGTGATGAACGCTATTCTTCGATCGCGGCAGGGATGGGCGATGGCTGGTGTGATGCTTCTGGCTCTTTGGGGTGGTGCGTTGCGGGGCGATCAGCTGGCTTACCTCAGTCAGGCCGATGCGAAGCGGGCGGCCAAGGAACTGGCTTCCCGGGAGATGATCGTGACTTTCTGTTCCGAGTGCGACGAGGACGATTTCGTGATCTGGCAGGTGAAGAGGGTGGAAGCGCGTGACACGGGATATGCGGGCTACTACCAGGTGCACCTCACGGGCCGCCCGCTGGTCCGGTCGTCGCGGAAGGTGAGAGGGCACGAGGCGCCGAGCATGGTTCCGAAGCAATTCGTTGCGGGAGACGAGGCGGAGGAAGACACCATCGGATTGGATTTGGCCTACACCTACGTTTTGAAAGACGGATGGTGGGTTTGCGCCGGGAAGCACTTCAAGCTGGAGTGCGAGGTGAGGATCGAACGGTTCAAGCTTTGAAGGGACCTTTTGAGCTGGGAACGGCTCCGGCTTCGGTCGTGGACGCTCAGGCTGGCTGATTTTGATCACAGCGTTACGCGATCTGGCGCGAAACAAGGGGTTTGCCTGGAGAAAGGGGAGTTGGCACGCCCCATGCTTTTCCATGGATGCGAGCAGCGGAAGCTGAAACGCCTCACAAGCTCACAGCGGTCCCGGTTGGGTTTTTAGGGGTTTTCTCCTGACCGGGGCCGCTCTTTTTCCCTTTGCGTGCGACGCGGGGAGCAAGAAAATCGTGGCAGTTGCCGCCGCTGCCCTGCAGATTTTCCAGCATGCGCATTGGGATCACAGGAGTGACAGGATTCGTGGGGCAACGCCTGGCGGAACGAGCCAAGGCGGAGGGTTGGGACGTGGTGGGCTACACGCGGCGATCGGATCGATCGATTCCGAACGTGACGGAAACGCGGAACTATGGGCAGCCGGACATTTCGGGATTGGATGCGTTGGTGCATCTGGCCGGGGAATCGATTCTGGGGGTGTGGACGGGCGAGAAGAAGCGGCGGATTCGCGAAAGCCGGGTTTCGGGCACGCGAATGATGGTGAGCGCGATGGAGAAGCTCGAGGAGGACGCGCGGCCAAAGGTCTTCGTGGGCGGGTCCGCGACGGGGTATTACGGGGACCGTGCCGACGATTGGCTGCCGGAGAGTGAGCCGGCTGGGGAAGGTTTTCTGGCGGAAGTGTGCCGGGACTGGGAGCGGGAGACGAGGCGTGCGGAGTCTTTGGGGGTGAGGACGGTGCGGGGCCGGATCGGGGTGGTGCTGGGGCCGGGTGGAGGTTCGGCGGCGATGCTGGGGACCGTTTTCAAATCGGGACTCGGCGGGAAATTGGGCGATGGGAAGCAGTGGTTCCCTTGGGTGGGACTGGACGATTTGACCCGGATGTTCATGGAGTTGGTGCGGAATCCTTCCATCGAGGGACCGGTGAATCTGGTATCGCGCGAGCCGGTGCGGAACGCGGAACTGACGGCGACGCTCGGGCGGGTGTTGAAGCGTCCGGCCTTTCTTCCAGTTCCGGCGTTTGCGGTGAGACTGGTGTTTCGGGAGATGTCGGAGATGCTGCTGAACAGTCAGCGTGCCAAGCCGGAAGCGCTGACCGCGGCGGGATTTGAGTGGGAACAGGCGGAAGTGGAGCCGGTGTTGCGCTGGGCGCTGGGGAAATAGGAGGACCCAAGAATCCCTGGGGCCGCCGTCCAAAAAGGTTTTGCCCGTGCTTTGACCCCAGCTTAGGGAAACTCTCCAAACGACGCTCACGACGACTTTCATTCATGACGCCGCCCTCTAAGCCAGCCGACCCGGAGCGATTCTATTTCATGGGGATCTGTGGGACCGCGATGGGGGCCGTGGCTGCTGCGCTGCACGATTTGGGGCACCAGGTGACGGGCTGTGATGCGGCGGTTTATCCTCCGATGTCGACGTTTTTGCGGGGCAAAGGGATCGAGATTCTCGACGGGTTCGACCCGGCGCACGTGGCGGGGGAACCGGGGTTGGTGGTGATCGGAAACGCCATGAGCCGGGGCAACGTGGAGGTGGAAGAGGTGCTGAACCGGCGGTTGCGGTACGCCTCGCTGCCGGAGGTGCTGAAGGAGTATTTTTTGCGGGGAAAACGGAACTTCGTGGTGACGGGGACGCATGGGAAGACGACCACGAGTTCGATCCTGGCCTGGTTGTTCGAGTCGGCGGGACTGGCGCCGGACTTCATGATCGGCGGGATTCCCGCGAATTTTGGGAAGGGATCCCGGCTCGGGTCGGGATCGGAGTTCGTGGTGTTGGAGGGGGACGAGTATGACACCGCGTTTTTCGACAAGCGCTCGAAGTTCGTGCATTACCTGCCGGAAGTCGCTTTGGTGAACAATATCGAGTTCGATCACGCGGACATTTTCGACAGTCTGGAAGCGATCAAGCTCTCGTTTCGGCGGTTGCTGAACATCGTGCCGGGGAACGGGTTGATCGTGATGAACGGGGACGAGCACACCTGTCTGGACGTGGCGCGGAGTGCGCCGGCGCCGGTGATGAAGGTGGGATTCGACGAACGGAACGACTGCCGGATCAGTGAGGTGGCCTACGGACGGGAGTCGTCGGCGTTCACGCTGGACGGCCTGCGGTTCGAGATCCCGATGCTCGGTGAATTCAACGTCCGGAATGCAGCGATGGCGGTTTGCGCCGCGCTGCATGCCGGTCTGGAGCCGGACGCGCTGGTGAAGGGGCTGGCCAGTTTCCAAGGCGTGGCCCGGCGGCAGCAACTGCGCGGCGAGACGGCACGCGGGGTGAAGGTGATCGACGATTTTGGCCATCACCCGACGGCGCTGCGCCAGGCCTTGGACGCGCTGAGGAACCGGTTTCGCGACGAGCGCATTTGGGCCGTGTTCGAGCCGCGGAGCAACACCACGAGGCGGAGGGTGTTTCAGGACGAACTTCCACAGGCGCTGGTGGCGGCGGACGGGATTTGCATTTCATCCGTGCCGAACGCGGAGAAGTTTCCCGAGGACGACCGTTTGGACCCGGACCTGGTAGTGGCCCACCTGCGGGGGGCAGGCCGGATGGCCTTTCACGAGCCATCGGCCGACGCGATCGTGGACCGGCTGCGGGAGGAGGTTCGGGACGGGGACGTCGTGGTTGTTTTCAGCAACGGTGGTTTCGACGGCATTCACGACAAGCTGCTAGGGGCGCTTTGAGAGGAACCCGATTGACGGAGCGCGAGTATCTTCTGACGCATCGCGCCCACGACGCGGAGGGGTTGCTGAGCCGGTGGGCCGAGGTGGCGGGGGCGTTGGGATGGCGACGGGAGGTGCTTGGGACCTCGGGCGGGTTTGAAGTGCCCGGTTACCGGACCGAAACGGAGCCGAGGCTCTACCTTTCGGCGGGCGTTCACGGGGACGAAGCGGCGGGGTGCTGGGCGTTGCTGGAATGGGTGGAGGCCGGGATGGAGGGGCTCGGAGATTGGCCGGTGGCGGTGGTGCCATGTTTCAACCCGTGGGGGCTTCGGGAGAACCGGCGGCTGACGGCGGAGGGCACGGATTTGAATCGGCAGTTCCATCGTGGGACGCAGCACCCCCTCGTCAAGGCATGGCATGCGTGGATCGGCGCTTGGGAGCTGGAGGTGGCGGTTTGCCTGCACGAGGATTACGACGGGAGGGGGATCTACCTGTATGAGTTGGCCGAACCCGGCTGGACGATGGGCGCGGGATGGTTGGAGCGATGCGAAGGCCTGATTCCGCGCGAACCGGATGGAGAAATCGATGGGCGACCGATGGACGCGCCGGGCTTGATTCAGAAAGAGGGCGCAGTGGACGATTTGGTGGCCGAGATGGCGAACGAGCTGCCGGAAGCGGTGTATTTGAGGGAGTCCGGCGTGAAGCTGTCGCTGACCTTTGAAACTCCATCGGAGTATTCGCTGTATGCCCGGGTGAGCTGTCAGATGGCATTTCTCGATGCGGTGGCCAGTAGCACGAGGGACGGTGGGAGGATAATTTAACGAGAAGTTTTGCGCAATGTCAGGAATGCCTTTAAGTGGGAGATTCACGACGCGAGGGCGAGTGGGAGGTTGAATTCCACGGCTCGCGCTCCGGCGGCCAGGCCGGAGAGGTGGTAGTTGTTCGATGGATTCTCGAGACCCCATTTTTCTCTCGGCCTCCCGGCGCGACGCAGATGCGGCACGGGCGCTCCGAGATGGACTGATCGGCTTTCAGGTGCCGCGGAGTTTGCCGGTTCATCCGGCGCTGCAGCGTTTCGTGGAGCGGCGCGTGGTGGTGATGCATCATCGCGAGAATCCGCGCCGGACCGAGGTGCCGGAAGAGATTTTGGACGCGGTGAGAGGTAGCCGGGTGATGATTTTGGTCTGCAGTTCGCACTCGGCGACATCGCGATGGATCGAGGCCGAGCTGGATGCCTTCTATGGGGCGCATCCCCGGGGTCCGGTCATTCCGGTGGTGTTGGATGGCGAACCGGAGCCGGATCTGTCGGCGGACGCATACGAGAAGCCGTGTTTCCCGCCGAACCTGAAGCCGGCTGACGAAGCTCGCTGGGTGGACGCGCGCGGATCGGACTGGGCGGAGACGGCTCCGGCAGCGACGCTCTCCGCGCTGCTCAACGTGAGGGTGGAGCAGCTTCTGCATCATGTGGAGTTGGGTCGCCAAGCCTTTCAGCGTCAGCGGAATTGGTCGGCGTATGCGGGCGGAACGGCGGTGGTCCTGGCGCTGCTCTGGAGTTTTCGGTTTTCCCTTCATCACGGTGTCGAGGCGGCTCTTCCCGGGTATGAAACGGCCTTTGCGCCGGCGGTGGAACGGTGGCTGGCGACGACGCGCGACCCCGGAGAGGGTGGAAGGCCTGTCGGCGAGGGGGAGGGAGTCCTCGTGGCGAAAGGGCCTGAGGTTCCCCAGCCGATTCGTCCGGTCTCGGCTGAGCCGCTTCCGATGCGCGGGGACGCCGTGCCGTCCGGGGCGGGCGTTCCGGAATCTGGAGATCCCGGCTCGAAGAATTCCGGATCGGAGAATGCGGGGGTGGCTTCGTCAGGGCCGGATGAGCCTCCGGCGGCGGTGATGAAGACGCCGAGTCCGGTGATCGAACCGGTGCCCGGGGCCTCGGTGCCTGGGGCGGAGGCGGTGTTTGCCAGCGACCCGGCGGCGGCGCGGTTGACGCTCAATGCCTGGCTGGATGAGGCGGAGCGAGTGATTCCGGTTTCGCTGCCGGAAGGCAAGCGATGGCTTGGGAAGACGGGTTTTGTGCTGGAATCGCTTCCACCGGAGGATTTCCGGAACGAGTTCTACCGATTCCACGCCCTGGCGGCGGTGGTCGCGAAGCGAGATGGGCGGGCGGAGGTGGCGCGCCGGGAGTTGCTGACGGCGATTCATCATTGGACGGCTCTGCCGGTGGTGGATCCGGATGCCCGTGAGCGCGAGGCTTTCGAGATCCTGGCGACGATCGCGCCGATGGAGGATTGGATCGAGAGTGCGATGGAGGTGATCGAATGGCTCGGCGAGTTGCCCGCGGCCGAGACGGAGTTGCTGCGCCGGGCGGACCGCTTGCTGGCGTTGGCCGAGGAGCATCCGCACCTGGTGAGCCCGATCCTCAGTTGGCTCGGCAGCGCACCGGGGAGTTTGGCGGGCAGTGGGGCGCATCCCGTGGCGCTGAAGGCGCGTCTCGAATTAGCGGCAGCGTTTCTGGCGGAGGAGAATGGATTGCGTGGTTCAGCTCTCCAGGCGCTGACTCAGGCACGGATGGCTCTGGAGCAGGCCGGTCATGAGGATGCGGTGCACGACGCGTTGAAGGCTCAGGTCCGCTACCGGCTGGAGCTGTTGCGCGGGGAATCCGAGCCGGCGGGCGGCGCGGCCGAGGATTTCACGGACCGGCTGGCGGAAGGGGCGACCGAACCCGGATGGGAGACTTGGTTCGACGCGGAACTGTTGCGGGTTTGGTCCAGGCGAGGCGATGAGGCGCTCAATCGTGATGCCTTCGACACGGCCGTGACGGCCTATGGGAAGGCTCTGGAACATGCCCAGGACGCCAGGAGCTTGGCTCAACTGCTTCTGAGATCAGGGTGCGCCTACCGGTATGCGGGGGACCATGCCGGGGCGTGGGACGCCTTTTCGCTAGCGATTCCAATTTTCCGGGATGCCCGGGAACCGGAGGAGCAACTCACGGCGCTTTACGGGGCGCTGTTGGCCGCGCAAGAGCTGGGCGAGGCGGAGGATGTGCAAAAGCTGCGCAGTGGAATTGAGACGTTGGAACAGACGCATGGCGGGGGCTACCGCTTCCCGGATTACTGGCGCGAGAACACTCAGCGCCTTGGATTGGATCCAGGGGTGAACGAGTCCGATGAAGGGGAGACCCGGGAGTTGATCGAGGACCGGGTGAGGGAGTTGAAAGCGCGAATCGGCGAACTGGAGAGCGCCGCGGTGCCGCGACTGACACCCGGGACAGCCGAGGAATTGCAGGCGCTGCACGGCGAGCTGGATTCACTCCTGCAGGAGTTACGCGAGCGTGGAAGAAGCTCGGAAGTCCCTGGGGTTTAGGGTATTGCGGGTGGCGTGCCGGGAGGATGTTCCGGGCTTTGGTGAGGCTAACAACGAATTCTTGCGCTGGGTAGCTCGAGCCGGTATGCTCATTGGCTAAGGTGGTAATCACTTCGGGAGTTGACGAACAGGAGCGACTAAGATAGTCATGGCGGCCATTTGGCCGGAATCCTGCTCCGCTTTCAGGCGTCGCTCTCAGGTTCTCCAGCTCTCCGCCTCCGCTTGGCGGCGAGGGGCGTAGCTGCAGGAAGACGCCACCAGGCCTACTCTTTCCCCGACCTGCAAAGCGACGAATCCTTATGAATCTGCACCTCCCCAACGGCGCCGGATCCCTTTATCGCCCCGAAAACGAACGCGATGCTTGCGGTGTCGGAGCCGTGGCTCACGTGTTGGGCGAACGGAGCCATCGAATCCTTCAGTACGGGCTTCAAAGCTGCTGCAACGTGGTTCACCGGGGGGCGATGGAACCGGATTACAAGACCGGTGATGGCGCGGGCGTGCTGACGCAAGTTCCCCACAAACTGCTCGTTCCGTATGCAGAGTCTGAGGGCGTCAAGATCGAGCGACCGACGGATTTGGGCGTCGGCGTGTTTTTCCTGCCTGGAGATGACCTGCAGGCGCAGGCGGGCGCGCGGCAACTGGCCGAGGATCTGATCCGCCAGCACGGGTTGACGCTAATCGGGTGGCGCGAAGTGCCGGTTCAACCTGAAACGCTGGGGGCCAAAGCGCGGGCCACCCTGCCGAAGGTGGAGCAGGTGCTGGTCTTGCGCCAGCCGGAGATGGACGACGACAAGTTCGAGCGGACGCTCTTCGTGATCCGGCGCCGAATTGAGCGGCAGGCGGGTGTGGCTTTTCCCTCACTCTACATCCCGTCGTTCTCGCACCGGACGATTTCCTACAAGGCGCTGGCCCTGCCGGGCGTGGTGCGTGAATTTTATGACGACCTCACGAATCCGGAGTTCGAAACGGCGATTTGCCTTTTCCACCAGCGGTTCTCGACGAACACCTTCCCGTCGTGGCCGTTGGGGCAGCCGTTCCGGATGCTGGCGCACAACGGTGAAATCAACACCCTGCGCGGGAACCGGAACTGGCTTAACTCGAGCGACAAGGACTTCCAGAGCGAGCTTTGGGGGGACGACGTGCGCTACCTGCGCGAGATCATTGATGCAGCGGCTTCCGATTCCGCGAGTTTGGACGCGGCCCTGGAGCTGCTCGTGCTTTCCGGCCGGAGTTTGGCGCATGCGATGGCGATGCTGGTCCCCCCCGCTTGGCGAATCGATCCCGAGACAACCGAGGAGGAAATGGCGTTTTACCAGTATCACCGCTGCTTCCAAGAGCCGTGGGATGGGCCCGCCGCTCTGGTTTACACGGATGGGATGCGTTTGGGGGCGTCGCTCGACCGGAACGGACTGCGTCCGGCCCGCTTCAAGCTGACCGACGATCACATTTTCTCGATTGGATCGGAAGTGGGGACCGTGGAATTCGACGATTCCCGGGTGATCCGGAAGGGACGGCTGGCGCCGGGCGAGATGATCTTGATCGACACGGAGTCCGGTCAAATCAAGGGGAACCGGGAGATCAAACGCGAGCTAGCGGCTCGGCGGCCATACGGGGAGTGGCTTTCGAAAAACCGGGTGGAGTTCAATTCGTTGGTGAGCCCGGAGGTAAGGATGCCAGAGACCGACCTCGACATCCTCACGCTGACGCAGCGGCAGGTCACGTTCGACGTCAACAAGGAGGAGGTGTCGATGATCCTGACACCGATGGTGCAGAAAGGGCAGGAGCCGGTGTATTCGATGGGGGACGACGCCGCGCTGTCGGTGCTTTCTTCACGGCCCAAGCTGCTGCCGACGTATTTCAAACAGCTCTTCGCCCAAGTCACCAATCCGCCGATCGATCCGATCAGGGAGCGCTTGGTCATGACGCTGGCGGTTTCCCTGGGTTGGCAGCGCAACCTGATCGCGGAGACGCCGGAGCATGCCCGGATGCTGTATTTGGAGCATCCGATTTTGTTCGACCACGAGTTGAGCGCGCTGGCGGATTACCAAGAAACGTTCCCGCAGCGCACTCTCGATATCACCTGGCCGCTCAGCGACGGAGCGCCCGGTTTGGAAAAGGCGGTGGAAGCGCTTTGCCGGAAGGCCGAGGAAGCAGCCGACGACGAGGTACGCATTTTGATCCTCAGCGACCGGGCAGTGGATCATCAGCGCGTGCCAATCCCAGCGCTGTTAGCGGTTGGGGCAGTGCACCATCATCTCAACCGGGTTCACAAACGGATGCGTTTGTCGCTCGTGGTGGACACCGGCGAAGTGCGGGATACGCACAGTGCGGCCACGATGTTTGGATTTGGGGCGCAGGCCATCTGTCCCTATCTCGCTTATGAATCGATCCGGGAGGTGCTCGAGAACGATCGAGGCAAAAAGCTCGGTGACCTGGACTACCCGAAAGCGGTCGAGAATTACCGGGGCTCTCTCGAAAAAGGCGTGCTGAAAGTCATGTCGAAAATGGGGATCAGCGTCCTGTCCAGTTATCAGGGTGCGCAGATCTTCGAGGCGGTCGGCCTGAGCCACGAACTCATGGACCGCTGCTTCACGGGCACTCAGTCCCAGGTGGGTGGTGCAGGTTTCAACGAGATCGCCGAAGAGAGCATCGCCCGGCACCAGAACGCGTTCGGTGCCGCGATTCCCGTCGAAGCGGGGGATCAGCCGCCTTTAAAGTTGGAGGACCCGGGTTACAATCGGTACCGTCGCGAGGGAGAACGCCACGCGATCGGCGGGCCGGTCATCAAGAACTTCCATACCTTCGTCCGCACGGGCGATCCGGAGAAGTACGAAGAGTATGTGGAGCAGCTGAAGTTGACGCACCCGGTAGCCCTCAAGGATCTGCTGGAGTTCGTTCCTTCCGGGAGCGGGGCGATTCCGATTTCCGATGTGGAACCGATCGAAGACATTCGCCGGCGATTCACGACGGCCGCGATGTCATTGGGGGCGCTCAGTCCGGAAGCTCACGAAATGTTGGCGGTGGCGATGAACCGCATCGGTGGGAAGTCGGACTCGGGCGAGGGAGGCGAGGATGCCCGCCGGTTCAAGCCTTACGAGAATGGTGACTGGGCGAATTCGAAGATCAAGCAGGTCGCGTCGGGCCGGTTTGGGGTTCACACGCACTATCTCGTGAACGCCGAGGAACTGGAGATCAAGATGGCCCAAGGGGCGAAGCCTGGTGAGGGGGGGCAGCTTCCCGGCTTCAAGGTGAACGAGTTGATCGCGCGCCTTCGCCATACGCAGCCCGGGGTGACTTTGATCAGTCCACCGCCTCACCACGACATTTACTCGATCGAGGATTTGGCGCAGTTGATTCACGATCTCAAGGAGGTGAATCCGGCGGCGCGGGTGACGGTGAAGCTCGTGGCGGAGAGCGGGGTGGGGACGGTCGCGGCCGGGGTGGCAAAAGCCAACGCGGACGTCATTCTCATTTCAGGTCACGACGGAGGGACGGGTGCGTCTCCTTTGAGCTCGATCAAGCACGCCGGGCTTCCGTGGGAACTTGGCTTGGCCGAAACCCAACAGGTTCTGATGCTCAACGATCTCCGGGGGCGCGTCACGCTCCGGACCGACGGAGGCATGCGGACGGGTGCCGACATCGTGAAGGCGGCCATCCTAGGTGCCGAGGAGTACAACTTCGGGACCATCGCGATGATCGCGATGGGCTGCGTCTACGTGCGGCAATGCCATCTCAACAACTGCCCGGTCGGCGTGGCGACGCAAGATCCGAAATACCGGGCGAAGTTCAAAGGCGAGGTGGAGCACGTGGTGAACTTCTTCAATGCGGTCGCTTACGATGTCCGTAAATGGCTGGCCGAATTGGGCGTCCAGAAACTGGACGATCTCATTGGGCGACCGGAGTTTTTGCGTCAGCGTGAAGTTCCGGATCATCCGAAGGCGAATCTCATCGATCTGGGACCGGTGCTGGCCGACCTGGCCAAACAAACCGGGCAGCCGGATCTGGCACGGCGTTGTGCCCAGCCCCGGAACGACGGGATTCACGAGGCGCCGCTGGATCTCCAAATCATCGACGACGTCCAGCACACGATCGAAGATGGAGTCACTCCGGTGACGGGCAGCTATCGGGTGGTGAACACGAATCGCGACATCGGGACGCGTCTGTCGGGTGAGATCGCCAAGCGTCACGGCAATCATGGCATCCCGGATGGGACGATCGATCTCCATTTCACCGGGAGCGCTGGGCAGAGCTTCGGGACCTTCCTTTGCGGAGGTCTGCGAATGACGTTGACGGGCGAGGCCAACGACTATGTCGGGAAGGGCATGGCGGGTGGTGAGATCATCGTTCGAGCACCCGAGAAGCGCGCTTTCGAACCGGAAAGCAATTCCATCATCGGTAACACGGTGATGTATGGCGCGACAGGAGGGCATGCCTTCATCAATGGCCGGGCCGGTGAACGCTTTGCCGTGCGGAACTCCGGAGGGGTGGCTGTTGTCGAAGGCGTCGGAGATCACGGTTGCGAATACATGACCAATGGTCTCGTGGTGATCCTCGGGCCGACTGGCAAGAATTTCGGGGCCGGGATGAGTGGCGGTTTGGCTTTCGTGCTGGACGAGGACGGACGGCTTCCGATCCTGCTCAATCCGGAGATGGTCGAGTTGGCGTCTTTCGAGGATGCCGAGGACGTGGAGACCGTGAAGGCGCTGATTCAGCGGCACTTCGAATACACGGCGAGCCCCAAGGCATCGCGCATTCTTCAGGACTGGGACAACGTCCGGGCGAAGTTCAAGAAGGTGCAACCGAAGCAGGACCTGGCAGCCCCACCGGCCGTTCCGGAGAAAAAGCCGAAAACGGAAATGGCTGGCGCCTAATTCGGCGTCCTGCCCATGGTCTAAGGCAGCCTGAGAACGCGCGAATTCGGAAAGATTTGGACCTTCCTTCTCCGTAGCGACGCCCCTCCGGGCGTCGGGCAGTGAAACCCCGGCTCGTCCCGAACCCCGCCCGAAGGCGGG
>CAZCRA010000033.1:0-30433 GCA_964500945.1 uncultured Verrucomicrobiales bacterium
CGTTGCTTTCAGCAGCACGGGAGGCCCCGGTCTACTCGACTACGCCGGAAGTGGTAGGTAGGGACTGATCTGTCACGTCTCGGACGGGACCTGCAGATTCGGCTTCACCCATCCGGGACCGCTGTCGCTGTTCGCAGTCCGAGCCGTCCGGTTGGGGATGTGGCTGCGGTGTTGAGTCGTGGATGACGGCGTGCCATTCCAGTGAGGGCCCCGACGCTGCGTCGCTCAAGGCGATGGCTTTGGTGGCGTCAGGAGATAGCAGCCGAATGAGGGCGTCTCCTTGGGGTCGGGCTGATCGCCTCGCAGGACGGCGTCGAGCGCGTTGCGAAGATCGTGAACGGTGGGCTGTCTTCGGCGAGTCCCGTCGGGTTCCCAACGGTTGTTGATTCGGCCGCGGTAGAGAACCTGGCCATTTGGAGAAAGCACGACGGCGGAGGGGATGATTTCGATCCCGGCCTGTTTGGCGAGGGTCTGCGCCGGATCGTGAATGAGGGGGAACTCCAGCCCGAATTCCCGACCGTGGGCCGCGGCGTCCTCCTTTTTGCTGTAGGGATCGGGATAGCTGCCGAAGAAGGCGACATCCTTAGGTGCGTAGGCGCGATGGATTCGGGTCAGCTCGGGAGCGAAAGCGTTCGAGACCGGACACTCCCGGTCGAGGAACAGGACAACCACGGCCTTCCGGTCGCGCCAATCGGCCTTTTGATGTCGCTGGCCAGCGAGGTCTTCGACCGCGAAGGTCTCGAGTTTAGGCAGGGGAGGCGCGCCGGGTTCGGCGGAGATGGGGAGGGCGGGAAAGATCAGGAGGGAGAAAACGGGGAGGAGGTGCCGGGGATTCATGAAGGATCGTCGTTCAAGTGAGCTGCGATTTTTTTGAGGTAATCGAAGCTGTAGATCCCGGTGCGGTGGCCGTCGCTGAAGTGAAATTGGATGGCGTAGCCACCGACGGGATTCCAGCCGGTGATGGAGACGCCTGGGAACTCCTTTCGTTTCGAACCGCCGAGCTGATTTCCCAAAAGATCGCGCTCGCCCTGCTGTTCAGCGCTGGGTGAGAGGGCGCGGAGGGCTTCCATGGGAAAGAAATCTTCGGAGCCATCGTTCCAGCGGATGGCAACGGTATCGCCGATGAATTGGAGGTCGGAGGGAGCGAGCATGGTTGGTGGTCGATGTGGAAAGTGGGTGAGGGGAGCTTGCGCAACTTTAGTGGGAGGGGGAGGTTTGGTCATCATGCGAGTTTTTAGTTTTGCCGCACTGCTTTTTTGCGGCGTGACGGCGATGGGGATGGCGGGGAATTGGCCTCAATTTCGGGGCCCGAACGCGGCCGGAGTGAGTCCGGAAGCGGTGCCGGTTACCTGGTCGGAGACGGAGAATTTGCGGTGGCGGACGGCGCTTCCGGGTCGTGGAAGTTCGAGTCCGGTGGTGTGGGAGGATGCGGTTTTCGTGACGTGCTACCGCGGGAGTGGGGCGGATTTGGAGCGATTGCTTCTGCGGATCGATCGCCGGTCGGGCGAGGTCATCTGGCAGCGAGCAATCCCGGTTTGGCACGAGGAAGATCCGGCCCGGGGATTCATTCTGGAGCACGGCTGGGCCAGCAACACGCCCGCGACGGACGGGGAGCGGGTGTATGGGTATTTCGGGAAGGCGGGGATTTACGCCTTCGACCTGGATGGGGAGTTGGCATGGAAGAGGGAGACGGGTAGCATGTCGTCCTCGCGGCAATGGGGTTCCGCTTCGAGTCCGATTTTGCACGATGGGAAGCTCATCGTCCCGGCGGGAGACGAGGCGCGCGCGATCCTGGCGCTGGACGTCGGGACCGGTGAGGAGATCTGGCGGGCGCCAGGCCAGGGCATGGCGCACACGTATGGGACGCCGATCGTGTCGAACGCGGGCGAGGGCCGGACGGATCTGGTATTTGCAGCGACTGGTGAGGTTTGGGGTTTGAATCCAGAGACGGGAAAACTCCGCTGGTTTGCCGCCTACAACCTGCCCGGGAACATGTCGAACACGATCGTCGAAACGGACGGAGTGCTAACAGTTTCGGGTGGCTATCCCCGGACGGCGCGAGTGGCGATTCGGCCGGGAGGGGAAGGCGATCGCTCGAGTGAGCTTTTGTATGACACGCAGAAGCCGGCCAGCTACATGACGGCGCCGGTGCTGCACGAGGGGGTGTTGTATTGGGTGTCGGACTCCGGGATCGCTTTCGCGGCGAGGCCGGGCGAAGCGGAAGCGCTGTGGACGGAACGCATTCCGGGTCTGACGGGGGCTGGAGGACGAGGGAAGCCGTTTTATGCTTCGCCGGTGTTGGCGGGAGGGAGGATTTACGCGCAAAGCCGGGCCAACGGCGTGGTCGTGATCGAGCCGAATCTGGAGGGTCTGAAGATCGTGGCGCAGAACCGGATCGCTTCCGACGACACGCTTTTCAATGCGACGCCCGCGGTCAGTCAGGGTTGCCTGTTCCTTCGCTCTCAAACGCACCTGTATTGCGTGGGGGATTGAGCGATGGGCCGCCTTTGGCGTTCAGGGAGGCATCTCGGGGGTTGTCCATCCGGCGGGAAACCGTGTAGGAAAGGGCCATGACGACGAGACGGAGTTTGTTGAAGGCAGGGACCGCTGGGGCGGCCGGTCTGGCGTTTGGGCCGGCGATCGTGTCCGGGCGGGCGCAAGGGGGCGGTGCGAGACGGGTTGGGCTGATCGGTTCGGGTTGGTATGGCAAGTCCAGCCTGTTCCGGCTGATTCAGGTCGAACCGGTGGAGGTGGCGGCCATTTGCGATGTCGACGAGCAAATGCGGGGGCACGCGGCCGGGATGGTGCGGGAGCGCCAGGCCTCCGGGAAGACGCCGAAGACCTATGGCGACTATCGGAAGATGCTCGAGCAGGAGAAACTGGACATCGTGCTCGTGGCCACGCCGGATCACTGGCACGCCCTGCCGATGATCGCCGCGTGCGAGGCGGGTTGCGACGTTTACGTGGAGAAGCCAACGAGCGTCGACGTCGTGGAGAGCCTGGCGATGCTGGCCGCGGCGCGCAAGCACGGGCGGCAGGTGCAGGTGAATCTTCAGCGCCGGAGCACGCCGCATCTCGTCGAGGCGCGGGATCAGATCATCGGCAGCGGACGGCTGGGGAAGGTTTCGCACGTGGAGATTGGTTGCTACTACCACATGCGGGCGAAGGGCAAAACGACCGAGATGGCGCCTCCGCCGCATCTCGACTGGGAGATGTGGACAGGCCCGGCGCCGATGCGGCCTTACAACGATTGGGTTCACCCCCGGCGCTGGCGGGCTTTCAAGGAGTACGGGAACGGCATCGTCGGAGACATGTGCGTTCACATGCTGGACATGGTGCGCTGGATGCTGGACCTGGGCTGGCCGGAGCGGGTGTATTCGAGCGGGGGCATTTTCGTGCAGAAAGACAGCTCGGCGAACATCACCGATACCCAGACGGCCACGTTCAGTTATCCGGGGCTGGATGTGGTTTGGAACCACCGTTCCTGGGGGAATCCGCCCGACCCGGAGTATCCCTGGGCCGGGATCATTTATGGGGAGAACGGGACGCTGAAGGTGAGCGTGCACCGGTGGGATTTCATTCCGCGCGGGAAGCGGGAGCCGGAGGCCAGCGGTAAGGTGAAGCTGGAACTGGAAGAATACCCGGAGGACAAGACGGAGGAACGGCTGGAGAAACACGTGGCACCGGCGCTTCGGGCGCACCTCAGGGACTTCCTGGCCTCAGTGGATGACCGGTCACGGCTACCAGTTTCGAGCATCGAACAAGGCGTCATCACCTCGGTGGCGTGCCAGCTGGCGAATCTCTCGCTGGACCTGGGTCGCTCGTTGACCTGGGACCCGGCGGCTTCGCAGGTCGTGGGCGACGACGAAGCCAACGCAGGGCTGGCCCGGCCCTACCGCGGACCGTGGGAGCATCCCGATCCGCACGAGATTTGAGAACTGAATTTTGAGATTTGGGGTTGGGCGACCGTGCTATGTTGACGACCCATGCGTTTTTCGATTGGCCAACGTGTGATCTGCATTGACGACGTGTTCCCTGCTCAGTTTTTCGAGTGGGGGAGTTTCACGCCGGCGGCCGGCGAAATTTACACCGTGCGGGCCATTCACTGGTCGCAGAATCCTGGCACGGGGCGGAAAGGGTTGGGTGTTCATCTCGAGGAAATCGTGAATCCGACCATGGACGGAGCAGAGGTTTACTTCGCCGTCGAACGGTTCCGTCCGCTGGAGGAGCAGGACGCTTTGGAGGAAGGCCAGAAGGCTGCGGAGGAACCGGAAGTGGTCGCGGTTTGAACCGATTTCGCTTTTGCGGCGGGATCCCGTTGTGGAAGGAATAGGGGATGCACTTCCGCAGTTCGCTCTTGATCGCCAGCGTGGCGGCGATCGCGCTGGCCCAGGCGACGGCCATGACGCCGCCTGCCACCGGAGGAATCACCCGGCACGTTTGGTCCGGGGTGTTCCGGCACGAGTGTCAGCGATTTGACCCAATTGGTGGCCTATCCAGACACGCCCAGCAGCTCGGGGACGGAAATGGCGTTTCACGCTCCCACCAACGTCGGCGACAACTTACGGCACGCGCGTGTTTGGCTGGGTGCACGCAGCGGTTGTGGGTCTGTGAAAAGGGGGGCGACCTCGAGTTCGGTCCGGACGGCTATCTCTACATGAGTTGGGGGGATGAGGGGAACCAGAACGACAGCCGGAACAACGGGCAGGTTATCGACAAAGACTTCTGGTCTTCGATCACGCGGATGGATGTGGACCTCGAACCGGAAGATTACTCGCCGTCCGACGGGACGGGTGGCGACGATTCGAATCTGCCGCCGAATGATCATCCGGCGATCGTTCTGCGCAGCGGAGCGCCGCTCTACGAGGTGCCGTCCGACAATCCGTGGGTGGGCGCCACGACCTTCAACGGTGTGGCCGTCGATCCCACGGAGGTTCGAACCGAGTTCTTCGCGGTGGGCTTCCGGAACCCGTGGCGATTCAGTTTCGACAAAGTGACCGGCGAATTGTGGGCCGGGGACGTCGGGCAGGGGGCCTGGGAAGAGGTGGCGGTGATCGATTTCGGCAGCAACCACGGGTGGGCTTGGCGCGAGGGCAAACAAAGCGGGCCGAAGAACGGGAATCTCATCAACGGCGCTTCGCAGACGAGTGCGACGCTAATCGACCCCGAATGGGATTACGGCCACGGCAGCGGTGAATTCCAGGGCAACTCGGTGACCGGCGGCGTGGTCTATCGCGGGACGGGCATCCCCGAACTGACGTTACACCCGGATGCCACCCATCGCTTCGAGCGAACTCGATCAGGCGGGCATCGCCCTGCTGGCCGCTTGGATTCAGGGCGAGGCGCGCACCGAACTGACTTACCGCGATTTTCGCATCGCGCATTTCGGGAACGACACCTCACCCGAGGGCGAACGGTTTGTGGATGCGGATGGTGACGGCGACGACAACGAGACCGAGTGGCTGGCGAAAACCCTGCCGCAGAACGGGACGAGCCGATGGAGACCGAATCTGGTGCTGCAAAACGGCGACGTCGAGATCCACTTCGATGGACTGGGTCGAGCGGGGTGATCATCGAACATTCGACCGATCTCGTGGAGTGGCAGCGCTGGAGTGCTCGGGGCAATGACGGCATTCCGCGGAATGCCGGTTCGTCCCATTCCTTCACCGCGCCACAGACGCCCGGCGGTGAGTTCTTCCGGTTCATCCTGGAGGGACGCTGACAGGGAAGCGGTCCCCTTTAGCAGGCTGTTTGCGGCGTGACCGGTTGTTCCGGGGCAGGGATCGCGTAGTCTCCGGGCGCCATGAAGCCGTCCACGCTCACGCAGGGTCCCATCGGGAAACACATCCGCACGATCGCGCTACCGCTGAGCATCGGGTTCTTCTTCAACACGATGTACAACGTCGTGGATTCCTTCTATGCCGGGAGGGTTTCCACTTCCGCGCTGGCGGCCTTGGCGCTGTCATTCCCGATCTTTTTCGTGATCATCGCGCTGAGCGAGGGCATCGCCCGGGGCGCCTCGGCTCTGATCGCGAACGCCATTGGCGCCGAGGACGAGGAGAAGGAGGCGGCCCTGTCTGGACAACTCTTCTCGCTGGGCCTGATCGTCGCCGTCATCCTCACGACGACGGGACTGGTCGCGGCCGAACCGCTGTTTCGCCTGCTCGGGGCGAGTGGCGCTTATCTGGAACTGGGGACGGGTTACACGACGCCGCTGTTCATTGGGTGCATCTTCTTTTTGCTCAGCAGCATGAGCAACTCGATTCTGCTGGCGCACGGCGATAGCAAGACCTTCGGGAAAGTGCTGGTCGCCGGGTTCTTTTTGAATCTCATCCTGGATCCGTGGTTTTTGTATGGCGGCTTCGGGCTTCCGGCGATGGGCGTGCCGGGGATCGCGTGGGCGACGGTGGTGATTCAGGCGCTGGGAGGGATGTTTCTTTTCGGGACCGTTTTACGGCGGGGTTATATCGGGAAAGCGGCGTTCGTTTGCACCAAACCCGATTTCCGGATCTATGGCGAGATCCTGCACCAGGGGATTCCCACGGCGTTCAACATGATGTCGATCGCCCTGGGTTTTTTCGTGACCACCTATTTTTTGAACCTCTATGGGGAAGTCGCGGTTGCGGCTTTCGGGGTCGGGACGCGAATCGAGCAGATCGCGCTGCTGCCGGCGATCGGTTTGGGGGCAGCGATCGTCTCGATCGTGGGTCAAAACAACGGGGCCAAGCGCTACGACCGGGTGCAGGAGTGCGTGGGGCTTTGCGTGAAATATGGGTTTGTCCTGATCACGGTGGCGTCGGTGCTGATCTACGTGTTTGCGACGCCGCTCGTTGGCTTGTTCACGAATGACGAGGCCGTGGTGAAGGCCGGGACGGTTTACATCCGGATCATGGCCTTCATTCAATGGGCCTACGTCATGACCTTCGTGCACATCGGATTCCTTCAGGCGGTGAAGCGGCCGGTGTATGGCTTCGTCGAAGCGGTGATCCGGAAGATCGTGCTGCCAATCGCGGTCTTTTATTGGCTGGTGAACGTTCAGGCCGTCGAATTGAATGTCTTCTGGTTGGGCATGGTCGGGATCAACATCCTGATGACGATCGTGACCATCGGGTACGCGCAGTTCATGCTGCGCCGGATCGTCGCGGGACCGAGCGAGCCGTCCGCAGCGGAAACGTAGGCGGTTTCTTAAGGTTCGCTCCTGACATTTCCGCTTGCCTCAGGCGCGTCCTTCCGCGAGGGGCTGGGGATGAGTAGTTACCGGGTTGCTGTGCTGGCTGGCGATGGGATCGGGCCGGAGGTGATGACGCAGGCTTTAGCCGTTTTGCGAGCGGTGGAGAAGAAGTTCGGCGTTTCTTTCGAGTTCGATGAGCAACTGGTGGGAGGCGCGGCGATCGACGCCAAGGGAAGGGCTCTTCCGGACGACACGCTGGCGGTTTGTGAAGCTTCGGACGCGATTCTCTTCGGATCGGTCGGCGGTCCCAAATGGGAAAAGCTGCCGCCGCCGGAGCAGCCTGAACGCGGGGCGCTGCTGCCGCTCCGCAAACACTTCGGTCTGTATGCGAACCTTCGTCCCTGCGCGTGCTTCCCGTCTCTCACCCACGCGTCGCCGGTGAAGAACGAACTGATCGAGGGCGGGTTCGACGTGCTTTGTGTCCGTGAGCTGACGGGGGGGATTTACTTTGGCGAACCCAAATTTCTCGGTGAGCGCGATGGCGAAAAGACGGCCGTGGACACCATGGTTTACCGGCGGAGTGAGATCGAGCGGATTGCGCGCGTGGCCTTTCAAGCGGCCGAAGGCCGGCGTGGCGAAGTGACTTCGGTCGACAAAGCGAACGTGCTCCAGAACGGGCTGCTCTGGCGCGAGGTCGTGGAAGAGGTCGCGAATGATTACCCGGGCGTCGTGGTGAATCATCTCCTGGTGGATAACGCCGCGATGCAATTGGTGCGGCGGCCGAAGGATTTCGACGTCGTGCTGGCCGAGAATTTGTTCGGGGACATCCTCAGCGATGAGATGGCGATGATCGCGGGTTCGCTGGGCATGCTGGCTAGTGCGAGTCTTGGGACGGCCAAGGAAGGCGGGCGGTATTTCGGGTTGTTCGAACCGAGTGGCGGTTCGGCTCCGGACATCGCGGGTCAGGGGATCGCCAATCCGGTGGCGCAGATTCTCTCGGCATCGATGCTGCTGCGCTACGCCCTTGGGTTGACCGAAGCGGCATCCGCGATCGACGAGGCGGTGAAGGGTGCGATCGACGGAGGCTTGCGCACGGCCGATTTGTTCACCGGGGCCGAAGGGACGCGAAAGGTCGACACGGCGGAGATGGGCGCGGCGATCGTCGAGAAGATCTGAGCTGCTTTGTCAGCGTGTGCCGATGAAGATCACCGCCGTCGAGCCCCTGGTGCTGTCCGTTCCCTTCGAAGCGGGGGGAGAGGGGAAAGGCATCATGCCCACGACCTGGGATACGCTGGATTTCTGCCTGGTCCGAATCGAAACCGATGGCGGGTTGATGGGATGGGGTGAGGGCTTTGGGTATTTCTGTAGCCGATCGGTCGCCGCCATCATCGAACGCTCCATCGCGCCGCTACTCGTCGGATGTGAGCTGGGCGATCCCGGGGCGTTCAGCGAGGAGATCCAGCGCAAACTGGTTCTCCAGGGGCGGTATGGGATCACGATCTTCGCGCTGTCGGGCGTGGACTTGGCCCTCTGGGATCTGGAGGCGAAGGCCGAGGGCGTGTCGTTGGCGGAACGGCTGGGTGGACGCGTGCGCGACCGCATACCCGCGTATGCGAGCCTGGTTCGCTACGGGACGGAAGACCTCGTGGCGCGCTATTCGGAGCGGGCAGCGGGCCAGGGCTACGCGGAGATCAAGCTCCACGAGATCACGATGCCCGAGATCCGCAAATGCCGGGAGATCATCGGCGACGGGGTCCGGATGACCGTCGACGTGAACTGCAACTGGACGGAGGAATTCACGCGCCAAGTCATCCCGGAGTTGAAGGAACTGGACACTCGCTGGCTGGAGGAGCCGGTTTTTCCGCCTGAAGATTTTCGGACGCTGGCTGGCTTGCGGGAAACCGGGATGTTGATTGCCACGGGTGAGAATGCCTGCACGGCCTTTCAGTTCGAAGAGATGACGCGGCTAGGAGCAACCGATTTTCTTCAGCCCAGCATCACGAAGGTCGGGGGGGTGACCGAATTCTTGAAGATTGCCGAACACAACCGGATGCACACCGGACTGCCGCTGATGCCGCACTCGCCGTATTTCGGGCCGGGCTATCTGGCTTCGCTGCAGATGGCAGCACTGGAGCCGGAGTTCGATGAGTTCGAGTATCTCTACATCGAGCCTGAGGCCTGGCTTTATGAGCATTTCCCGCTTCCCGAGCGCGGGGAGATTGCGATTCCGAAGGGCCCCGGCCTGGGACTGGACCCGGCGCCGCAGGTTTTGGCGCGCTATCGCGTGGGTTGATCCGCGGATTGGCGAACTTGCGCGCGATGACCGGACACGAAAAACGCCGACCATGGCGGCCGGCGTTTGAACGTCTCTTTTGTCAGTGGATGGTTTGAAGGGCGTTCAATCCTTCATTTTTTCCATCATGGCCTCGAGTTCCTTGCGGGTCGGCTGAGCGGTTTCGGCATACTTCTTACGCCATTCACCGACTTGTTCCGCGGTGACGACTTCGTCTTCGATTTCACCATACTTCGAACGGACGTAAGTGATGAGGGCTGCCACGTCTTCGTCGGGCATGGCGGCGCCGAGCGGCATCATCATCTGGCCCATGTAGGCGGTCATGTCCTCTTTCTTGATGCCTTTAAAGAGAATCAACGCGGAAATTTCAGGCGGTGCGGTCACCAGTTTCGACTCCATGAAACTCGGGGCCATGTTCATTCCGGGAACGGGCTGGCCATTGCCGGTCATGCCGTGGCAGGCGGCGCAAACGGCATACTTTTGCTGTCCTAGAGCGATGACGGCTTCGCGATCGGCGGAGAGCGCCGCGGTGGAGAATGAAGCGAGGAGAATGGTGAGGATGGATTTCATCATGAGCTTGGAGATGGGTTCTAAATGAGGAAGGCTCAGGCCTTCAGAAAAGGTTACGCCCGGCTCGAATCGTAAGGTTCATCCGGAACGCTTCGCGGGCGGAACCTTTGCCAAAAGACGGATTTGGTAAAGCTGGTAATTCAACGCTCCACGCATTTTCCACCGATTCGCGAGAACGTTCGAGTTTCCTTGAAACGTCGGGGCGGACGGGTGAAGTATCGGCCATGCGCCATGCGTTCCTGCAATTCGGGCGGTGTTTAGGCTTGATCGCAACCGCCGTTTTCGGTGCCAGCTGCGTTTCGACGCCCGGCGGGGATGTGGCCGGGGCCGGACTGGGCCTGCCCGCGAGGATGGGGCTGGGGACCGAGGGTGCGGTGGAGCGCAGCGAGGCGATCCGCCTGTTTTACAGCGCTTATGAGGCCGGGGACCAGAAGGCTGCGAGCCGATTCGGTTCCCGGTCGGCCATTGAGAGTTTCGCTTGGTCCATGGCGGACCGGGAAGGGAGCCGGCTAGCCGGGGAGGAGATTGCGTTCGCGGACGGGAGAAGGGCGCTGCTTCACGCCGTTCGGCGCGGGAACCGAGGCTGGCGGGTCAGCCACATCACGTGGAGCGAGCCAGGGCCAGAGGCCGATTCCGAGTCATAGAATGCCTGGTTCGGGAGCCGTAGAGACGGCATGAGGGGAAGACCGCCTGCAAGTTCGAGGGTTTTTTCCTCAGAGTTTGCCATCGGCTTTGTAGGCCTCCAGACCTCGCTGGGTTAGGGATTCCAACTCGCTGAAGCATTGGGGATCCTCCTTCGTGAAGTTGAAACAGGACTTTCCCTTCAACCGCTTGCGGAGTGCGTCGCTTAGGTCATCCAGCAGTTCGGGGTAGCAATAAACCGGCATCAGATGAAAGGCGACCCCACGCTGAATGGGGCGGACCATGCCGAAGAAGACCGGTCGCCCCTTCGCGTCCAGCTTGTTGGTGTTCAGGGTGAACTCATCCCGGGTGTCGGTGGCCACCACCAACTGGCTGGCGTGCGCTTCCAGGATGGCCTTGAGGCGGTCGAAGAGGGCGGCGTGATCGGTCATGGTGAGTCGAGAGTGCCGTTTCTCCGAGCGCGGCTCAAGTCGAACCATCGGCGCCACCCCGGGTGCGGAGGTGCGCCGCGTGTAGGCGATGAGTTTGGAGTGGCGCCAGGCTTTCTATCCTTCTCGGACGTCTGCTCGCCTCATGCCGTGGCGTGCATGGCAGCCGACGGGGCGGGCCTTGGTTCTGCCTGAGCGACGTTTCCTTGGCCGTTGTATTGGAACGCGGCGTCCCAGAGGTGATCGATGATGTGTTTGGCGTCGTCGAGCGCCGGGGTGTGGAGGCGTCCGTCGGCGTCCACGGTCAGGAGAGGCATGTGCCGGCCGGTGCGGTCGGGACCGGCGATCCGTTGGAGATTGGCAAGCGGCCCATCGATGTCGAAATCGATCACCACGCCGAAGGTCTCGGCCATCCAGGTTTCAATCGTGTGATCCAGCTCAGCGGCCGTCATGGGTTGATCGCGCCGGGTGAGGATGTGGTAGTAGACGAGGAGAGCTTCCTTGCATTCCTCTTCCTCGGCGTTGTCCAGCATCCGGTGGAAGACGGCTTGGTTGGTGGCCAGATTGCGGAAGAACAGATTCTCGGAAACGGCTTTCAGGAAGTTGTTTCGCTTGTTCTTGTATTTGTCCCACTGTTTGAATCCGAGCGTGCCGAGGGTGGCCAGTACCATGAGCAGGGCGGTGAGGGTCGGGAAGAAGCTGCTGACTTGGTCTTCGGACAAACCCAGCCATTTGAGCCCCGCCGCGCCCCAAATCAGGAACGCGATGGCGCCCGCGAGGAGGAGCATTTTCGAGCTGACCTTCGCGATGGCCATGGCGCCGGCCCCGACGGCGGGAACGCTGAGGAGCAGCTTGTCCTTCGGCGTCATGCTGATCTTCACGTTTGGGAAAATCAGTTCCAGATCGGCTTTCGGGATGTCCTTGTAGAGGTAGGCGTAGATTTTTCCGGGCTCGAAGGGGAGCTGGGGGCGCAGGTTCTTTCGGCGTTGTTTGGGAGTGCGGAACTGCTCTTCGTCCTGGAAATGGAGCAGGAGCAGGACGCGTTCCCAGACGGGGGCGTCGATTTCGACTTTGCGGAACCAGCGGGTGACGCGCTCCTTTTTCATTCGGTTACCGCGGGCGAAACAGACGATCTCGCGGAAGTCATCGAGGTCGACGTCGGTCTGGAGGTCGATCAGGGTGGAGTCCTTGAAGCTTTCCTGGAGTTGTTCCGTGGAGACCGGATGGCAGTTGGCTTTCGTGGCCAGATCCTTGAAGATGGCGACGACGCGACTGGCGCGGTCGTGAAGTTCTTCCGCTGAAAGCGCGGCGCAGTCCTGGGTGGCGCGGTCGGGATCGAAACAGGCGTAGTTTTCCTTGAGCGCCTCCATTTCGGCGTGGAATTGGAAGTGGGTGAAGGCGGTGAGGATTTCGGCGAACTCCCGGAAGCGGGTTTGCTGCTCCGGCGCCAGTCTCCCATCCTTCAGGCACAGATCGACGAGATCCTTTCGGAGGAATGGGATGAAGGCTTCACCGGGCGGTTCGTCGGAGGAGGGGGAAGGGTTCACGATCGTCATTGTGGGAGTCCGCCAGCGATTTGTAAACTGCTGCCGGTGCCGAAGGCTCCTGCAAAATGCGGGTTGCGTGCCCATGAGCGCGTCGCTAGTTTCGGGCGTTTGTCCAAGCCGAACGTCCGGTCGGAAAGACCCAACGACGAAAAATCCCTGACCACCGAACCTTTCATGTCGCAACACCGACCGTTTTTCTCGACCGCAAGAATGACCTTCTTCCTCCTGCCGAGCCTTTGCGCGGCGGCCTTCCTGACTGTTCCAGCGGCGGTAGGAAGCGATCACGAAGGGAATTGGCTGCATTGGCGAGGGCCGCTCCAGACCGGGGTGAGCCTGGAGGATTACGACGATCCCAGCTTCAACCCCGAGCCGGTTTGGACGCACGAGGTGGCGGGGCGCGGCACGCCAGTGATTCACGACGGCCGGCTGTATTCATGGGGTTACCGGGGAAAGGGACCGGACCTGGTCGAGGTTCTGGCGGCGATGGATCCATCGACCGGCGAGGTTCTCTGGGAGCGGACGTTCAGCGACTTCATTTCGGACACGATTTACAATCGCTACTCGATCGGGGCGCCGACGGTGGATCCCGAGACCGGGAACGTTTATCTCCACACGACCTACGGGTTGGTGAACTGCCACGACCGGGACGGCAATCTACTTTGGGAGATCTCGATGATGGAGCGTTTCGGACGGCTGACGTTCCCGAACGGGCGGGCCGGTGCGCCGGTGATTGACGGTGATTTGATGATCACGCGTGCGGTGACGAGTTATTGGGGCGCCGAAGGCCCGGCACGGGACCGGTTTTTCGCTTTCGACAAAAAGACGGGAGACTTGGTTTGGAGTTCGACCCCTGGGGTGGGGCCTCCGTTCCTGAAGGACACCAGCTTTTCAAATCCCTTCGTCACGACCCGTGCGGGTCGCAGGGTGCTCTACGCGGGCACGGGATGCGGGAACATCGTCGCGGTGAACGCGGCGGATGGCACGCCACTGTGGCGCTACCAGATTTCCATGGGCGGGGTGAACTCCAGTCCCGTGATTCATGGGGACAAGCTGATCTGCATTCACGGGAAGGAGAATCTCGATTCGACGGAAATGGGCCGGATGTTTGCGATTCGCCTGCCTGAGGACGATGCGAAGGCGGAGGGCGAGGTGGACCCGGCGCAGCGTGGCGCGCCGCGAGTTCCGGTCGATGTGGAGATCTGGCGATTTCCGATCACGATGTTCACGAGTTCCCCCTGTCTCGTTGGGGACCGGGTCTATCAGGTGACCCACGAAGGAGAGCTTTACTGTTTCGACGTCGATAGCGGCGCCGAGTTGTGGCACACGAAGCTCGACACCGGGCAGCTCCACGCCTCTCCCGCCTTCGTCGATGGCCTGCTCTTCGTTCCGATGAATTCGGGGAAACTTCTCGTCATCCGGCCGATGGACGAGGGCTGTGAGATTCTTCACGAGATTCCGGTTGAAGGAAACTGCCTGGGATCGCCCGCGATTTGCAATGGAATGGTCTACGTGCACACCACGGAAAAGCTGTATTCCTTTGAAATCGAGAACAGCGGCGTTCAGTGGAAATCGATGCCCGAAGAAGCGGCGGTGACGAAGGGGGAGGCCACCCGTTTTCGCGCGGTTCCGGCGGATGTGCTTCTGGAGCCAGGCACGAAGGCGACCTTCCGTTTTCAGGCCCTGGACACGAACGGGAACGTGGTGGGTGATGTGTCGCAACCCAGCTGGGAATCTTTCGTGCCTCCAACCGCGAAGGTGAAGGCCCGCATGGATGCGATGTTCAACGAAGGAGGCGAGTTGATGGCGCCGCCCGTGGCGGAAGAATCGGCGGGGATGTTCAAGGGGACGGCGGATGGGCTGACGGGATTTGTGCGCGGCCGGATTGTCCGGTCGGTGCCGTTCGAGGAAGATTTCGAGGGCTACGAGCTGACGGTGCAGCATCCGCAACTGGGCTATTCGTTCGCCTATCCGCCACTGCCGTGGATTGGCGCCCGGTTGAAATGGGAGGTGCAGGAGTTGGAGGGGAACAAGGTCCTGGCGAAGACGCTGGACCGGATCCTGTTCCAGCGGAGCATGAGTTTCATCGGGCATCCCGATTCCGCCAACTACACGCTTCAGGCGGACGTGATGACGGACGGCAACCGGCGGATCAAATCGACGGTCGGGCTCATCAATCAGCGCTACAACATTTCACTGGTGGGGAACTCCAATCTTCTCGAGATCAATTCCAACCACGAACGCGTTAAGGAGAACGTGCCGTTTTCGATCAAAGCCAACACGTGGTATGTGCTGAAGACGCGCGTGGACGTGGCCGACGACGGTTCGGGCGTGATCCGGGCGAAGGCGTGGGAGCGCGGCATGGAAGAACCGGAGGCCTGGACGCTGGAGGTGGAGCACAAGAACGCCCACAAGGAGGGAGGGCCAGGCATCTTCGGTCTCTCACCGCAAAGCCAGAAGTCCGTTTACATCGATAACCTGAAAATCACGGCCAACGACTGAAAGAACCCGGGCCCGGTTTCCATGTTCGGGAGCGGGAGGTCCTCCAAAACCCATTTTGACTTCGAGAATGAGACTGACAACGATCCGAATCGGCGCCGCTTTGGCGATCTGCAGCGTTCAAGCCCTGACGGCGGCCGATTGGCCGGAATGGGGAGGGGACCACAACAAGAACATGGCTTCCGCAGTTACCGGTCTGCCGGAAGAGTTTGCTCCTGGTGAGGGCGCGACGGAGGCGGAAATCAAGGCCTCGGCCACGAATCTGAAGTGGGTGGCCAAGCTGGGCTCCCAAACCTACGGCACCCCGACCATTGGCGCTGGCAAAGTGATGGTGGGGACGAACAACGAGAAGCCGCGAAACCCGGCGATCATTGGCGACCGGGGTGTGGTGATGTGCTTTGACGAAGAAACGGGCGAATTTCTCTGGCAGCTGACGACGCCGAAGCTCGGGGCGGGCAAGGTCTCCGACTGGGAGTTTCTCGGCATGTGCAGTTCCGCCCTGATCGACGAGGAAAAGGGGGCGGCCTACCTCGTGACCAATCGCGGAGAAGTGGTCGCGGTGGATATCGACGGGATGGCCGATGGGAATGACGGAGGCATCCAAGATGAGGGCAAATACATGGCGGCCGGTCTCGACGGCATGCAGCGTGCAGAAGCGGTGGCCGTTTCCGAGACCGATGCCGATCTTCTGTGGGGCTTTGACATGCGGGGTGAGCTCGGCGTTTTCCCTCACAACGTGACCAGTTCCTCGGTGGTGGCGTCCGGAGGAAAGATTTTCGCTTCGACCTCGAACGGCGTCGACTGGTCTCACATCAACATTCCGTCTCCCTTGGCGCCTTGTTTGGTCGCGCTGGACCAGGAAACGGGTCAACTCGTCGGTGAAGAAGGGTCGGGCATCGGGGAGCGGGTCATGCACTGCAACTGGTCTTCACCCGCTTACGTGACGCATGAAGGTTCCGAAATGGTCGTGTTCGGCGCCGGAGACGGTTTCGTTTACGGCTTCAACCCGGTGGCGGAGAAGGACGATGAGGGCTTCGACATCATGCCGGAGATCTTCCGTTTCGATGGCAACAAGCCGGAATACCGCTTCAACGAGTCGGGTGAGCCGATCAAATATGCTTCCTATCCCGGTCCCAGCGAATTCATCGCCACGCCGGTGTATCACGATGGGAAGATTTACGCCGCGATCGGGCAGGATCCGGAGCACGGGGAGGGCGTGGGCCTGTTGAGCTGTTTCGACGCCGGAATCAAGGGCGAGAAGGGGCCGAAGGATGCGATCTGGACCTACGACGGCATCAAGCGGACGATCTCCACGCCGTCCATCGTCAACGGCTTGGTTTTCATCGCGGATTACTCCGGTGTTCTTCACTGCGTGGATGCCGAGACGGGCGAACTCTACTGGATCCACGACACGCTCAGCCACATCTGGAGTTCGACCTTGGTCGCGGATGGAAAAGTGTTTCTCGGTAACGAGGACGGTGAATTGGTGATCATCGAAGCCTCCAAAGACGCTGATGCGGACGGCGACGGGAAGGTCAAAGGGAGCGAAGTTCTGCAAATCGTGGATTTTCCGGCTCCGCTTTACTCCAGCGCCGTGGCGGCCAACGGCACGCTCTACGTGACGACGCAGACGCACCTCTACGCGTTTGCGACGGAGGGCGAGTGAGATTCTTCACCGCCTTCCAACCTCGATTGAAAGCCACGCCCTCATGAAAATCGCCGTCCCGGCGTTGTTCGTCCTGCTGCTTATCCTTCACCAGGACTTCTGGTTGTGGCAGGAGGATGGCTTGCTTTTCGGCTTCATGCCCATCGGGCTCGCCTATCATGCGCTTTACTCCATGGCCTGTGCGGGTTTGGGCTGGCTAGCGATTCGACATCTCTGGCCGCATGCGGCTGAGAAGCACGCCAGTGGGAGCGACGACGAGTAGCCCTTTCACCCATGACCGTCCTCGTCGTCATCGCCTTCTACCTTTGCCTTCTCGTGGGGCTTGGGGTTCTTTCGGGGCGCCAGTTCCGGGGGTCGAGCAAGGACTACTTTGTCGCCAGCCACTCGATCGGGCCTTTCCTGCTTCTGATGTCCGTCTTCGGAACGACGATGACCGCCTTCGCTCTGGTCGGTTCGACGGGAAAATCGTTCGAGCGGGGCATCGGGACCTACGGCCTGATGGCGTCGATCAGCTGCCTGGTTCACGCAGCGTGTTTCTTTTTGATCGGAATCCGGCTGTGGATGCACGGGAAACGGCAGGGATTCGTCACGCAGATTCAGTTTTTCCGGAGCCGGTTCGAATCGGACCGGTTGGGCTACGTGCTTTTCCCGATCCTCGTGGGGCTCGTCGTCCCGTATTTGCTGATTGGCATCATCGGGGCTGGCAAAACGATCCAGCCCGTGACTGCGGGGGCCTTTCCCGAGCTTTTTCCCCATCCGCGCTGGGACGGGGGGATTCCGCCATGGTTGACCGGGTTGGTGATCAGCGGGGTGGTGCTCACCTACGTTTTTGCGGGCGGATCACGCGGGGCCGCCTGGGCGAACACGTTTCAGACGCTGGTCTTCATGGGCATGGGGGTGGTGGCCTTCTTTTTTCTGGTGCACAGCATGGGCGGGCTCAGCCAGACGGCCGAGATTCCGGCCATGATCACCGAGGACGGGAAGGTGGTGCAACGCTATGCGTTCGATCCGGAATCCCACCGCGTGATCAAGCTGGACGAACCGAAGGTGATCGGAACGGTATCGGCGGAGGACGGCGAACGGTTGGCGGGCAAGCAACCTCACCTGATGCGCGAACCGGTCGACGTGACGTTCAAAGCGAAGTCGGCGGAGGGCGAGTTGGTGAACGAAGACCGGGAGGTGGGGATGAGTTTCCTCATGTTCGTGTCCTATCTATTCATTCCGTTGAGCGTGGGGATGTTCCCACACCTCTTTCAGCACTGGTTGACGGCGAAAAGCGCGCAGGCGTTCAAGCTGACGGTGATCGCGCATCCGCTTTGCATCATGGTCGTGTGGGTGCCCTGCGTGCTGATCGGGACCTGGGCGACCGGGCTGTTGCCTTGGGGGCTGCCTCCGGCGGCGGTTTTGTCGAACATGGTGACTCAGTTGGTCGGGAACCCGGTCCTGACCGGTTTCCTCATCGCGGGGGTCTTGGCGGCCATTATGTCGTCGCTCGATTCCCAGTTCCTCTGCCTGGGCACGATCTTCACGAACGACATCGTCCTGCACAAGATGGGCAAGGATTATTACGATGACCGGAAGGTGGTGCTGATTGCGCGGTCTTTCATCGTGGGCATTGTGGCCCTGGTCTACATCCTGGCGATGATCTTCATCGACAAGAACGTGTTTGATTTGGCGGTCTGGTGCTTCAGTGGTTTCGCGGCGCTGACGCCGCTGGTATTCGCGGCGCTTTACTGGAGACGGGCGACCAAGGTGGGGGCCTACGCCTCGATCGTCGGCGTTTTGGTGACCTGGGCGATCTTCTTTTTCCAAGCGAAAGGCGAGGAATTGCTGGTGGCAGGCATGATGCCGGTGACGTTTTGTTTCCTGGCAGGCGTGCTGGGGATGGTGATTGGTTCGCTCGCCTCGAAGCCGCCGTCGAAGGAAACCATCGATCGCTTCTTCCCGTAAAACCTCGCGACGAGGCGTGAGTTTTCTCCAAGGGCGATGTTAAACTTATTTAGAAAACGCACTGGGGCTCCAGTGAATCCCTCGATCGAGGCGGTCCGAACCCCCTCTTCAAACCCCGAACGAGACGACGTGACAACGGCAGCAGAGGCAACAGACGAGGTGGCAGGCGGTGGCGCCTGGGCACAAGTAGACGAGGCGGAACAAGCGAAAGCGCGGGAGGCGATGGATGCGCACGTCCGAGAGATCATCGGTTGGCACTTTTCGGATGAGACCGGGTGCCCGTTTTGGCTGGACTGGAAAAAGCGGGCCGGTTGGGATCCACGCGAGGAGATTCGGACCTACGACGACATCACGCGTTTCGACCATTTCCAGGACGAATGGCTGCGGGATGAAAAAAACGAGCGCTTCGTCCCGAAAGGCATGGGCGGACGGCCTTTCAACATCTTCGAGACGGGAGGCACGACGGGTTTGCCGAAGCAGCGGGTCGGTTGGGACGATTACAAGCACGACTACGAACAATTCGGCGACAACCTGAGCGACGAACATTTCCCGCGTGGAGCGAATTGGATCATGGTAGGGCCCACGGGCCCTCGCCGGCTGCGATTGGCGGTGGAGCACTTGGCGAACTACCGCGGCGGTTCCTGTTATCACGTCGATCTCGATCCCCGCTGGGTGAAGAAGCTCATTGGCCGGAAAGAGCTGGATCAAGTGGAACGCTACCAGGCGCACGTGATCGATCAGGCGGTCGAGATCATCAAGCACCGGGACGTCGAGTGTATCTTCACGACCCCCAAACTGCTCGCGACGCTCGGTGAGCGGATCTCCATTCCGGGACGCGGCATCAAAGGTTGTTTTTGCGGTGGGACCTCGATGACGCCGGAGTATGTGCGCTTTCTTCAGGAAGAAGTGTTGGAGGGCCAATCGCTTTTCGTGCCGACGTATGGGAACACCCTGATGGGCTTGGCCATGAGCGTCCCGGAGGAGCTGCCTGAGAACGGCTACTCGGTGACCTACTGGGCGCCCGAGCCGCGAGCGGTGCTTCGGATCGTGGACCCGAACGACACCGCCAAGACCATGGGCTATGGCGAGTATGGCCGGGTTGAGCTGACCACGTTGACGAAGGAATTCTTCATGCCGCGTTTCCTCGAGCGGGACGAGGCCATCCGTCGCCAGCCTCATCCAAAATTCCCCTGGGATGGCGTGGGTGACGTGCGCCCCTTTGGTTCGCTGGAAAAGAAGATCATCGAAGGCGTGTATTGAATCGAAAGGATCGAAAAATGATGAGGATACCCCATTTTCCCGTTCTCCGTCAGGGCCGAGTGCACCGGAGCCTGGACTCGCAGACCGTGACCGACGTGGCTGGTCAGCGCGACGCCGTCAGTGTGAGCTTTGCGTGCGCGGACATGATCAAACACGACCTGCTGCGCATGGCCGAGGCCCGTCAGGCGCTGCAGAGCATGAAGAGCAAGGATCTGGTCGGCATTTGCGAAAACGCGGCCGATTTGTTCCTCGAGGACACGCTGCCCGTTGGGTGTGAGGGCCATACGCAATCACCCGAGGACTACGTGCAGCAATTGGCCATGACCAGTGGTCTGCCGCACAGCCTCATCCGCATGAACATGAAGCGCCTTCACGGGGTGCTGGTGCAGACCGGAACGATCTTGAAGGGCCTGACCCGTGGCCTCGACCTCGACGTGTTGGACAAAGGTTACGGTGAGCAAAACGGGTCGCCGGTGAGCTTTGCAGCGATGACCGACTGTCTGGCCGTCGTCCTGCCCAGCAACTCTCCGGCGGTGAACGCGCTCTGGGTGCCGTCGATTGCCATGAAAATTCCGGTCGTGCTCAAACCCGGCCGGGAAGAGCCTTGGACGCCGATGCGATTGATCGAGGCTCTAATCAAGGCCGGGGCACCCCGTGAGGCGTTCAGTTTCTACCCCACCACCCACGAGGGTTCCGGCGCCATCATCCGCCGGGCGGGCCGGGTAATGCTTTTCGGGGGCGACGACACGGTGAAGCAGTATGAAAACGACCACCGGGTGGAGGTTCACGGCACGGGTTACTCGAAGCTGCTCATCGGTGGGGATCAAATCGAGAACTGGGAGTCCTACGTCGATACGATCGTGGAATCGGTCAGCGCCAACTCCGGCCGAAGTTGCATCAACGTCTCCGCGATCGTCGTTCCGAAGTATGGCGACGAAATCGCCCGGGCGGTGGCCGAGAAGCTGAAGGACATCGTGCCGTTGGCGCAGGATGATCCCGGAGCGAAGCTTTCCGGCTTCGCCAATCCGAAATTCGCGGAGTGGATCAATGACGCCGTCGACTCGGGGCTGAAGGACGGCGCCGTCGATGTGTCGCGCGAGGTTCGCGGTGGAACGGAACGGTTTCAGCAGCGCGATGGCATGAATTACCTACTCCCGACGATCGTGCGGGTGCCCGGGTGGGATCACGAACTTTCGGTCCGCGAGTTCCTGTTCCCCTACGCCAGCGTCATCGAATGTCCTCAATCGGAGGTGATCCCGCACTTGGGTAAATCCCTGGTGGTCACGGCCATCACGAAAAATCTCGAGTGGATCAACGAACTGTTCCGTCATCCGACGATCGACCGGTTGAACATCGGTAACGTTCCCACGAACCACCTGAAGTGGGATCAGCCTCACGAAGGGAACCTGTTTGAATTCCTCTACGCCCGGCGTTCGTTCCAGATCGAGGACATCGCCTGACTTCGTTGCCGTGGCCGGATCCGCCCCGATCACCATTGCGGATTTGTGCCGCAGGAAGGACATCGATCCCAGGGTGCTGTCGTTTTCCGGCATCCCGGGGGGCGAAGTCGTTTTCGGCCCGGGCTCGCTCTCATCGCTGGGGGAGAAAGCCAAGGGTTTGGGAGCGAACCGGGCGCTGCTCGTGACGGACCCCGGCCTCCGCAAGGCGGGGCACGAAGCAAGAGCGATGGATCTGCTCCGGGAAGCAGGAATTGACTACGTCGTTTACGATGAGGTCCGGGAAAATCCGACGACGCGCGATGTCGACCGTTGTGTGGCGGTGGCGCGGGAGGGACAGGTCGACCTGATCATCGGACTGGGGGGAGGCTCGAGCATGGACACGGCCAAAGGGTGCAACTTCATCCTGACGAACGGCGGTCACATGCGGGACTATTGGGGGGTGGGAAAGGCCACGCAGCCGATGCTGCCGCTGATCGCCGTTCCGACGACCGCCGGCACGGGATCGGAATGCCAGTCGTTCGCGCTCATCGCCGACGAAGAGACGCACATGAAGATGGCTTGCGGCGATAAGAAGGCCGCCGCGGCCGTTTCGATTCTCGACCCCGAACTGACGCTGACCCAACCGCGGAGCGTGACGGCCTGCACCGGGATGGACGCCCTCGCTCACGCCATCGAAACGGCGGTTTGCCTCAAGCGTAATGAGGTGTCGCTGGCCTATTCCCGGGCCGCGTTTTGGCTTTTGAACGATGGTTTGGAAAAGGTGCTACAGGATCCCCGCGACCTCGAGGCACGGGCGCGGATGCAGCTGGGGGCGGCGTTTGCCGGGACGGCGATCGAAAACAGCATGCTCGGGGCGGCGCATTCGACGGCGAATCCGCTGACGGCTCATTTCGGCACGGTGCACGGTCGGGCGGTGGGCATCATGCTGCCGCACGTGATTCGACGAAATCGGCGGTCAATGGATGCGGAGCGGACTTATGACGAGTTAACGCCGCTGCTGGAGGAACGGGTGGAGCATTTGCTGGAGTTGACGGAGTTAGGCGCGGGCTTGAGCGAGCTTGGTGTGGATTACCATCACCTGCCGTTGCTCGCCCGGGAGGCGACTCAGCAGTGGACGGCGCAGTTCAATCCGGTCCCACTTTCCGAAGACGATTTCAGCTCGCTTTATCGAGCGGCGATGTAGGGGTAGGGCGAGCGGTGAGCGGCGGTGGCGAGCCGGGATCGGGGAAGCAGAATCTTCAGGTCCCTCTCCACCCTGGTGGTGTGGTGGGAGTTTGTAGGACCGGAGGATTTGGGTGCTGGAAGGGGGTTGGCATTTTTGACGTGTTGGCCTAGCATGCGGGCATGTCTCCCCGCTTGAATCCCATGCTCTTGGCCATGGTGGCCGGTGCGATCGCCGTGCCCGGACCGGCCCTGCCGCAATCCCAGTCCTCGGGCCTGACCTCCTACGAGGAGAATCAGGAAGCCTTGGCCCTGCAAAAGGCCAGGCGGTTGAAACGATTGAAAGAGGAGGCGGCTTACGAGCCCTACTCGGTGTCGTCCCCACCGCCGCCGCCCCGAATGAGCGGAGGTTCGCCCGGCATGCGTTTCATGGTCCGCACTCCTGCCGGTTTGATGCCGCTGGAGGAGTGGAAAAAGATTCAGCGCGAGCGCGAACAGGAAGCGAATGCACCGCGGGCGGCCGTGCAACCGGCGACCAGCCCCTCCGAAACGGAGGAACCCGCCGCCGTCGAAGAAGAGAGCGTCGGACGAGGACGCGTTGGGCGCCCGGCGGGGGCGACGCGGGTGAAGTCGTGGCGCGTGAGCGTGTTCGAAGCGCGGAAACGAGCCTCGCGGGGGAATGAGGCGGAAGCTGTGGAGGTTGAGCGAGTGGGCGAACTGGAGCCGGAACCGTCGGATTTGGGCGAACCGGTGGTGGACATGGTGGCCGTGACCGAAGAAGCCGCCGGGGAAGTGTCGCCGGATGAAGCCGGTGAGCCCAAGCCCGGCGGGCGACTTCTGGGTTTCCTGGTCAGGGAGCCGCGGAAGGCGGGTGAGCCGGCGGTTGAAAGTGTTGCGGAGGAATCGGAAAGCGTGGCAGCTACCGAGAATCAACTCGCCTCGAGCGGGGAAGGGGCGACGGAACCGTCCTCCGGCGAACCGGGGGAGGAAGGGCCATTGCCGCGCAAACTTTTTGAGCGGTTCGGTGCCATGATGCCAGCGCGCTCGCCCGATACGGAGTTGGTGGCCGTGTTCGAAGAGGAAGATCTTCTGGCTGCCGAGGCGGAGATGGAGCGGGAAGCGGGGAACAGCGCGGCTTTGGAAGCGGAGGCACCTGACGACGGCGCAGGCCGGGTGTGGCTGGGAAAAATCGGCTCCGCCCTGGCCTCGCTCGAGAAGGATCAGGCGGATGCGGCCGAAGCGAGCCCAGCCACCCCCCAGGAGCCAAGGCTGGGACGCCGGTCTGACGAGTCGCCTCGTTCGGATCGCGAATCTTCGGGCGAATCGCTTTCGACGGCCGCTTATGTGAGCATCAAAGGAAAGGCGGCGATCCTGCAGGTGATGGATGTCGGACCCGGAGAGGAGGCGCTGGTGGAGCTGGAGGGCGGCACCGTGGCGAAGAAGCGAGGGGACGGAGAGAACTGGACCTGGGTGGAGCTCTCCTCGGGAACGATGGGCTTGTTGCGCAATCGCGACCTTCGTGCCGCGACGCCGGACGAAGTGGCCGGGTTCGACCGGGCCGTGGCCGCAGCGAAAGGGAAACGCCTGGGCCGGACCTACGAGTATGTCGAGGTGGAACTCCCGGATTTGCCGACGCCTAGCCAGCCTGAAGGTGGCGGTGTGGAATTGGGTGGTGGATTGTTCCCTGAACCGTCGGGACCAGGGGCTGGGACGGTGTCGACGCCGCCCGCCGTTGCGCAACCGGCCCTCGAGTAGGCTGGCGTGCACGAAGAGCCATTCAATTCACCCGTGTTAGGAAAAAAAGTTCGAAGATTGGCGCTCCCTCTTCAGGTGGGATGTCTTGGAGTTCTGCTATTTACCCTATGATGATTCGCACGCTCACCATCCTTGTTTTTGCGGCGGCGCCCCTGCATGCAGCGCCCGATTTGACGCTCGAGAGCGATATCATGCCCGTTCTGGAAGCGAACTGCGTGAAGTGCCACGGACCGAAGCGGCAGAAGGGCGACATCCGGCTCGATCAGCTGAGCGCGGATTTCACGAACCGGGATGACGCTGCGATCTGGCTGGAGGTCCGGGACCAGATCAATCTCGGGGAAATGCCGCCCGACGATGAGGATCCGCTCGAGATTCATGAGATCGAGGCGGTTTCGCGTTGGGTCGCGGCCGGGCTGCGGGAGGCCGAACGGCTCGCGCTCAGTTCGGGGGGGAAGGTTTTGATGCGCCGGATGAACCGGTATGAATACGCCAACACGGTGGCGGATCTCCTGCACCTCAAGTTTCCCACGGGTGAGAGCCCGCTGGATGTCCTGCCCGCCGACGGGACGGCGGAAGGCTTCAACAAAGTCAGCGCCGCGCTGCTGCTCGACCCCTCGCTCATGACCCACTACTACGAGGTGGCGGCGAAAATAGCGGACAAAGCCATCGTCGACGGTCCTCCGGAATACCCGACCGAGACGATGCGGATGGAATTCGAGGACATCGCCAAGAGCCGGGCGATTCGCTACCTCGTCGGGCGGCGTGGAATGAAACCGGTGCCCGGCGGGTTGCAGCTTATCCAGGGGTCGACGAGGTCGTTCGGGATGATTGGCTATCCCGGTTCCGGTGGGCACAAAGTCAATCCGGTCAACGGGTTTTACCGGTTCACGATCCGGGCAGGGGCGAGTATTGGGGAAGATGGGAAAGTGCCGCGCCTCCTGCTGGCACAAAGCCATCCGAGCGACGACATGCGACCGATCATGGAAGTGGACATCACGGCTCCATGGGACGCTCCGGAGGAGTATTCGGTGGTCGTCCCGCGCGACACCTTGGGCGGTGAACTGAACGTAAGGCTGGTTAACGAAACTGGTCTCTACATGGGCCAGCGGCCCGGTGAACACTTCCGGCAACGGAACAACGACGTGGGCAAGGTGGGAAACTACGCCGAAGTCATGCGGCTGCGCGGGAGGAAAATTCTGGAGGGCGCGGGCGGGGACCGATCGACGCCGGACCCTGAGAAGATCGATTTGAACCGTTTCTCGCGCGTCATTCTGGATTACCTGGAGGTCGAGGGTCCACTGTATGATCAGTGGCCGCCGAAGAGCCACACGACCGTGATGTTCCGCGGTGAGGAGGGCACGGAAGATCGATCGTATGCCCGGGCGATTTTTCAGCGCTTCTTGCCGTTTGCCTGGCGCCGGCCAGTGACGCCTGAAGAGCTGGCTCCAGTGCTGAAGGTGGTTCAAACCGAGCTGGAAGCCGGGCAGACCTTCAACGAAGCCATCCGCGTGGGGCTCACGGCCGCGCTGACGTCGCCGAAGTTTCTCTACATCGTCGAGCCGGCACAGGACGACGCGTCGCGCGTGCTCAAGGACTTCGAGTTGGCCTCGCGACTGTCGTATTTTCTCTGGAGTTCGATGCCGGACGAGGAGCTGTTTCGCTTGGCGCGGGATGGTGAACTGAAGAGCGCGCGGGTGCTGGCGGAACAGGTCGACCGGATGATCGCTGACCCGAAGTTCGACCGGTTCGTGGACGGCTTCGCGCGGCAGTGGCTGCGGACCGACACGTTTCTGGCGTTTGAGCCGGATCAGTATCGCTATCCGGAATACGACAAGAGGCTGGAGGAAGCGGTGGTTCGTGAGCCGCTGGAGTTCTTCCGCACGATCGTTCAGGACGACCTGAGTGCGTTGAATTTCATCGACTCCGATTTCGTGGTGGTGAACGACCGTTTGGCGCGCCACTACGGTCTTCCAGGAGTGGAAGGGGAGACGTTTCAGCGGGTCAACCTGCCGGCTAGCTCGCCGCGCGGTGGTTTGCTCGCCATGGCTGGCGTTCATCAGGCCGGTTCGGATGGGAACCGCACTAAACCGGTGTCGAGGGCGGTGTATGTCCGGGAGGTATTGTTCAACGATCCGCCGGACCCGCCGCCGCCGAACGCTGGTGAAATCGAGCCCAACATCAAAGGCGAGAATCTGACGGTCCGTGACCGGCTTCTGCAGCACCAGGAGATCGAGAGCTGCGCGGCCTGTCACAAGCGGCTGGATCCGTATGGGTTGGCGCTGGAGAACTTCAACGTCGTGGGCGCCTGGCGCGAGGAACAGGACGGCGAAGATTTCCGCGGAAGGAACCGCCCGCCCATCGTCGTCGAAAGCCAGCTGCCGAACGGGGAGGCCTTCGCGAGCTTCGACGAATTCCGGTCGCTGTTGCTGCAGCAGGACGACCGGTTCCGGCGTGGACTTGCCGAGAAGATGCTGATTTACGCCCTGGGACGGCCGGTCGAGCCGACGGATGACGGGGCGCTGACCGAGGCGGTGGAAACGATGGCGGCGGGTGGCGACACCTTCCGCAGCCTGATCAAGGCCATCGTCCTGAGCAAAGCATTTGTCTCCAAATGATGAACGAGACGGGCGGGTCAGTCCCGTGGTCTTGATCGAATCCTCAAAATCCCAAACCTTCACCTCCTGAAAGACACCATGAACGTTTCTCTTTATCAGCCCATGGACCGCCGGACGATGCTGCGCGGTGCCGGAGCCTGCCTTGCGCTTCCTTGGCTGCAGGCCATGATGCCGGCCGGAGCGCGGGCCGCATCGAATCCTCAGGTCATTCCTCGGATGGGCATGTTCTATTTCGGGACGGGCATGAACATGCGCCAGTTCTATCCGGAAGGCTTTGGTCCGGATGCGAAGCTGTCGCGCATTCTAGCGCCGCTGGAAGAACAGCGCCGGAACTTCACGGTTCTTTCGGGCACGTGGCTGGAGCACGGCGGCGGGCACAATGGCGCTTATCCCTTCGCCACGGCCATTCAGCGGGGCGAACCGCAAACGATCTCGCCGGACCAACTAGCGGCGGAGATTCACGGAAAAGAAACGCGGTTCCCATCGCTGCAAATGTCGGTCAAACGTGGCACCGGCTACGGGCACCAGGCGCTGGCAACCATCTCTTGGAATCGTCAGGGCGTTCCACTGGCGGCCGAGAACGATCCGAAGGCCATCTTCAACAAGCTCTTCCGCGCGACCAGCGAGCAAGAGCGGGCTGGTCAAGGTGACGAATTCCGTCAGCGCGGGAGCGTGCTGGATGCGGTCATGGCCGATGCCAAATCGATCCAGGGGAAGCTGAATCAAGCTGACCGGGATCAGCTCGAGCAGTATTTCAATTCGATCCGTGAGGTCGAGCAGGGTTTGGAGCGCGAAATTGATTGGTCGGACCGGCCGAAGCCGCAACCGGACCTCAGTGGCTTCGGCGACTACGAGAAGGCGATTTCGCCCGAGGGGAACGGGAACTTCCTCTACGACCAGTATGCGAAGCTGATGTATGACCTGATTGCGTTGGCTTTCCAGACCGATTCGACGCGCGTCATCAGCTACGTCGTGCGGACGGAACTGGCGGGTGGAGTGTATCCCGAGTTCGGCGTGTCGAAAGGGTATCATTCCCTTTCGCACCATGGGAACGATCCGAAAAATCTGGAGGAGCTGGCCAAGGTCGACACGATCTACATGCGACACTGGAACCATTTCCTGAAGCGGCTCGAATCGATCCCGGACGGCGATGGGACGTTGCTGGACCACACGATGCTCGGGTTCTCCAGCGGCATGGGGATTGGTCACAGCAAGGCCATCCTGCCGACGGTGCTTTCGGGAGGGGCCGGGCTCGGGATTCGTCATCAGACGCACGTGAAACTCCGGGAGAACACGCCTCTCGCGTCGCTGTGGCAGACCATGACCGAAAAGATGGGCGTGCCCACCGAAGGCAAGTTCCAGGACAGCACGGGAACGATTCGCGAACTCGTCGGATGAAATCCTTCGACGCGGCATCGGGGGGCTCCCTCCGCAGGCTTGGCGGGTGCGCGCTCGCTATCGCATCCATCCTGACCGGAGCCGTGGCGATGGGCGATGAACCCAAGTCGGCGCCAAAGAACGGGATTGGGATGGCTTTCGTCGCCGTGCCAGCCGGGGAATACCGGCGGGGATTCCAGAATGACAATCACGATTTCCGGCTGGCTCACGAGTTCAGCACCTCACAGATCTTCCGCTACGAAGAACCCGCTCATGGGGTCCGGTTGAGCCGCGGCTTCGACCTGGGAGTGACCGAAGTCACGGTGGCGCAGTTTCGAGCTTTCGTCGACGCGACGGGTTATGTGACCGATGCGGAGAAGACGGGCGGCGCGTTCGGTTTCGTTCCGGACTCGAAGAACTATGTCGACCGCTTCCAGAAGACACCGGGGGTGACCTGGCGGGAGCCGGGATTCGAGCAAAGCGACGACTCGCCCGTCGTGGCGGTGAGCTGGAGAGACGCCCAGGCGTTTTGCCAGTGGCTGACCAAGAGAGAAGGGCAGACGCATCGCCTGCCGACGGAAGCGGAATGGGAGTATGCCTGCCGTGCCGGTTCAAAGAAATGGTATGCCTGGGGAACCGATCCCGAGCAAGCCTATGACTACGCGAATGTGGCTGACGGGGCGCTGGAAGCGGCGCATCCGAAAATGACCAGTTTTCAGCGGGCCGTCCGGCTCGGAGCGGATGAGGGGGATGGGTTCGTTTACACGGCCCCGGCCGGGAGCTTCAAGGCAAATGCCTGGGGCTTTCACGACATGCAGGGGAACGTCTGGGAGTGGGTGCAGGATCGCTGGGCGGACGACGCCTACAAGCAGCTGTTGAAGGGACTGAGCCGTCAGGAACAACGGGAGTTCGTGGCGCAGGATCCGATTTTCGAAGATGCCACCGACCAGCACGAATACGGCGATTGGCGGGTGCTGCGCGGCGGTGCCTGGACCTGTGGTCCGGCCACGGTCCGATGCTCCGTCCGAGCCCTGGCCGAAGCGGGTGACGCGGCGGTTTACACCGGGTTCAGGGTGGTGAGGGAGCGGTGAGGGCTGGGATGCAGCCACGTCTTTTGCCCTGTCGCTGTTCGCCGTCCGCGCCGTTCGTTTGAGGCGTGGTTGGTGGATGACGGGGGGACTTGGACCGGTTTCCCGGTCATTCGCCCCGCTTCGGGAAGTAGCTGAAGTGGTGGAACTTCAGAGGGGGTGGGACAAGGGAGAAGGAAGGGGTTCGAACGGGGCGCGTTGCTCTGCCTTTGGCAGCCTGTGTCCGCTGCGCTTCCATTGGATGAGTTCCGCTACAGGATGCGGGTCATAATCGATTCGTCCGTCTGGATCGATTTCTTTCGAGGCCAGTCTGCGCCTCATACGGAGCGGTTAAAAGATCTCATCACTGCTGGTGAGGATCTCTGCATTTGCGGACACGTGCTGGCAGAGGTTCTGAGGGGGACCCGTCACGACGAGCAATACCGAAAGATTGAACGAAGATTCACCGTCCTCGAGTTTCTTCCGATGGTCGCGAGCACATTTCAATCATCCGCCGATATCGATCGTCACCTTCGGAGGCATGGCATCACCCTCAAGAACGCTGTGGACACCTTAATCGCGGCAGTGGCTTTGGAACATGATGTTCACCTTCTCCATGACGATTCCGACTTCGATCTTATCGCTAAGGAGTTTCCACTGAAGAACTATCCCAAGACCTAACAAACGGCTGGAGGACAAGGTCGAATGCTAAGGCTGAGGCACGCCGGGGAGGACTTTCGCCCGGCAAAGGATCTGGCGCGAGGGTGCGAAAACAGCCGCAGTGACAGATCCTGCAGTCCGGACATCTGACACTATTCGGCGTTTTCCTCCAGCTGTTTGTTCGGCTTTGGACGATTAGAGCACGTAGGGCACTCTTATATCAGGCCACTTGGCGTCGAAATCTTTCGTATTGCGCGTTGCGAGGATGCAAGCTTCTTTGCGAGCCGTTGCGTAGACAATGGCGTCTGGAACCTT
>CAZCRA010000034.1:0-30161 GCA_964500945.1 uncultured Verrucomicrobiales bacterium
GGGGCGGTGCCGGCGCGCCTGGGCTTGGCGTTCTCGGGCGACTCCCACTGCCCGGCCATCCGGCCGTCGACCCAGAGGACGGCGCGTTTTCCGTCCCAGGTGCCGGCGAGGTGATGCCACGTCCGCTCAGTGAGCTTTGGACCGGTGATTTGCGCCTCGGTCTCGTTGGCGGCGCCGGTGCCGATCAGGAAGACGACACGTCCTGAGGGATCCAGGAAAAGGCCGAGCCCGCTGCGATTCGGAGCATCGTGTTGGGTGATAATGCCCTGCCGGCGTTTGAGGTTCCAGGGACGGACCCAGGTTTCGAAGGTGAGTGCCTCGATGTCTTCGGCTACGGGAAGGCTTTTGGCGAGCCGGATGTAGGAGCCTGGATGGATGGGCTGAACGCGTGGTGGAAACTCGGTGTCCGGTGCGAAAATCGGGACGTCGGTGGTCCGGTCATCGACGTCCGGACCGAGTTTCGTGACGCGGAAACGGTAGGGGACCTGGCTGCTGATGTGAAACCGAATGACTTCACCAGCGGCGACGCTGTCCGAACTGGCGTAGGCATGGAGCCCCTGAAGGACGAGCGGCTGATGAGCGGCCTCGTCCTGGGTAAGAGCAGTGTAGGAGGTGGCCTGGAGGATGAGGAGGCAGACGAGGAAGGCGAAGGCTCGCATCCTACCCTGATAACGCCGGGGGGCGGGGGTGGACAAGCCCGTTTCCCCGGGGCGGGAGGGGGATCCAAATCATCGAAGAACCGGTTTCGGCGAATTGCGTGCTTTGTGGTTGGTTTGGGAGATCTTCTTGTCTCTGATGCGTGGGTTTTGGGTCTTGGTGTTTGTGATTGGCGTGCTCGTGGCAAGGGGCACGGCCAGGGAGCCGGTCGACTGGGTGACGTCGGTGGCGGAGCTGCGGGCGCTTTCCCTGGAGGAAGCGGATCAGCAGCTGCCGGTCCGGTTGCGGGGGGTCATCACTTATGCGGAGAGCGGCGATTTTCATCTCATCTATGTTCAGGATGACACGGGGGGGACCTTCGTGGACCGTGGCTGGAGGTTCGTGGAGCCCGAGGGATTCGACCGGGAGCTGACGTTGGGCGATCTGGTGGAGATCGAAGCGGTGACGAGCCGTGGTTTGTTCATTCCCCATCCGGAAGCGGGGGACGGAGAGATTCGGGCACGGTTCCTCGGCAAGGCGCCGCTGCCGGAACCGATCCGGCTATCGCCAGGCAACCTGTTCCAACCTCGCTACCACAACCAATGGGTGGAGGTGGAGGCTTACTGTTCCGGAGTTTCGTGGATGCGGCGCTGGCTCAGGCTGGACTTGGTGGCGGGTGGGCAGCGTTTCCGGGCGCTGGTGCCTCACGGGTGGCGGGAGGCGGACGTGAAGTCGCTCGAGGGCTCCGACCTCCGGCTGCGCGGCGTTTACGGGGCGCGATTCTCGCGGGCGCGGGAGCTGCGCGGCTTCAACGTCCTGACGCATGGCTTCGATCAGGTGGAGGTGGTGGACGCGGGATTGGAGAAGGCGTTTTCACAACCGGTGCAGCAGATTCGGCAGCTGCTTCGGTTCCAGCCTGGAACGACGAACCGGGCGCGGGTGAAAGGGACCGTGACTTTCGTGCGAGAGGGTCGCGGCTTCTATCTGGGCGACGGAAACGATGCCGTCTGGGTGGAGCTGGCCGGGGGCGATGCGTGGCCTGAGCCGGGTGAAGCGATCGAGGTGGTGGGGTTTCCGGCGATCGGGGAGACGGATGTGACGCTTCAAGATGCGAGCTATCGCCGCGGGGGCGAACCCATTCCGGGAGCGCTGGAGCCGCGGTTTTTCGAGGCGTCGGCGGCGCTGGAATCGGATCCGCACGGGCAATGGGTGTCGATGGAAGCGCGTGTCGTCGAACGGGTGCGGCTGCCGCACGTGAGGGTGCTGCTGCTCGACGGTGCCGGGGTGCGATTCGAGGTGCGGCTGGAGCCTGGGCGGGGAGGGGCGATGCCTGGAACTGGCAGTTGGGTGTCGGTCAGCGGGGTGTTTGAGCGCCGGGCGGGTGGGGAGAGGCCGGGGGGAGTCGACGCTCCGCGCTTTCAGCTGCTGGCCGGCGAGCGGGGGAGCATTCGCATTTTGCAGCGACCATCGTGGTGGACGCGGCAGAGGGTGGGCTGGCTGGCGGGTGGCCTGGGGCTCTCGGCGCTGGTTTCGCTTGCCTGGGTGGCGACCCTACGAAGGCGGGTTCGGGAGCAGACGGCGGTCTTGGCGGAGCAAATCGAGCGGCAGCGGATCGCGGAGGAACGGGCGCGGATCGGGAGGGAACTGCACGACACCCTGGAGCAGCACCTGACCGGGGTGAGGATGCAAATCGAGGCGGCCGTGGACCGGTTGCCATCGGATGGCCGGGAAGTCGAACCGGTCCGGAAGACGCTTCGCACCGCGTCGGCCATGCTGGAGCACAGCCGGAAAGAGGCGAGGCGGTCGGTGTGGGATTTGCGTTCGCCGGTGCTGGAGCGGGAAGGGTTGCCGGGAGCGTTGGAGGAGCTGGCCGCGTCGGCTTCGGCGCCCGGGGTCAACGTGAGATTCGAGGCGCCGCCGGCTTGGGAACGGTTGGAGGGGCGGACCGAATTTCACTTGTTGCGGATTGCGCAGGAAGCGGTGGCGAACGCGCTGAAGCATGGCGGGGCCAGCAATGTGACGATCGATTTGGACCGGACCGGAGCGGGCGAATTGACGCTGCGTGTTCGGGACGATGGCTGCGGTTTCGATGAGGGATCGTTGCCGCCGGATGGGGAGATGCACTTTGGTTTGGCCGGTATGCGGGAGCGAGCGGGGAGGATTGGGGCGCGGCTGGTGGTGGATTCGGTGCCAGGCCGGGGGGTGGAAGTAAGTGTGAGAATGAGACTGCTGGCGCGCTCGCGCCTCATGATGGCGAAGCCTGGCCGCAGTCCTGACGGAGGAGGGACAAGTGAGAAGTGAGATGATTCGGATTTTGATCGTGGATGATCACTTCATGGTGCGCATGGGGTTGGCGGGGTCGTTGGGTGAGGAACCCGATTTTGAAGTGGTGGGTGAGGCGGCCACCGGAGCTGAAGCGATGGAGCGTTGGGAGGCGTTGAAACCCGATGTCACGCTGATGGATGGGCGGCTGCCGGACGAGCACGGCGTCGAGGTGATCCGGGCCCTGAGGGAAACGCATCCCGAGGCCCGGTTCGTTTTGGTTTCGGTCGACGAGACGGAGGAGGACATTCACCGGGCGCTCGAGGCCGGGGCGGCGGGCTTTTTGCCGAAATCAATTTCCCGGCAGGAGATGATCCGTGCGATTCGGGCGGTGGCGGGTGGGGAGCGGTATCTGCCCGAGGAAATGGCGAAGCGGCTGGAGGCGCGCCGGGACCGGCCGGAACTGACGGAGCGGGAGCTCGAGGTTTTATCGCTGGTGGCAGGCGGGATGGCGAACAAGCAGATCGCAGCGGAATTGAACCTGGCCGAGGTGACAGTGAAGGTTCACGTCAGCCGGATCCTCGAGAAGCTGGGTGTTCCGGACCGCACGCGGGCGTCGACGCTGGCGATCGAGCGAGGCTTGGTGCGGCTTTGAGCGAAGTCCCCTGACTTTGACAGTCCGTCAGCTGGAGACGGAGACGCTGGTGCCGGAGCCGTCATCGGTGGTGGACGAATCCGTCGTGCCATCGTCATCGCCGGAGCCCGTGTCCTCTTCCCCGTCGTCGCTGTCGTCGACGAACCCAAGGGCTTCGAGTTCTTCGATCAGGCGCGCGAGGGCCTCGGAGGCGGTGTCGCCCGTGCGATTGGCCTCGCGCGTGCGGTCCGGGTCGAGACGGAGATCGAAGGTGGAAATCCCGGCGAAACCGATGTTCTGGTCGCCGGCCTCGAACTGGACGTCGCTCTCGTCATCCGAGGCGAGCACGTGCCCCCAGAGGCTGCGGGCAATGTCGATGGTGATGCGCTGGCCGCGGTTGTTGGCGGTGATCTGATCGTTCACGCTGCCGAAAGCCAGGTAGTGCGCCAAGCCAGTCTCGGTGGTGGCCGTGGCACGCACGACGGTTTTCCGGGTGTCGCCTTTCACGGCCGTGAAGGCTTCGGCGGAATCGATCGAGCGGGCGTAGAGGGGTTGGCGACGGCCATCGCGAACTTCGTTGTAGGTGAAGATGAACGAGCCGGTGCCTGTGAGGCCGTCGAGGACGAAGTAACCGCCGTCGAAGAACGAGAAATTGATGCTTCGCTCCGCCTTCTCGAAATCGAGATCATAGACGGCCACTTGTGCCGACGCGGCGAAGGAGAGACCGGCCGTGAGGGTCAGGGCGAGAGCGGAAGTTTTGAGGCAACGGAGTGTAGGGTGCATGGCGTGATGGTGGTAGCGTTTGCGATAGGTCGAGGAAGGCGGAAAGGCTAGGCCCCGGTCGAAATCGCGATCATTCCTGAACGACGGGCGCCGGATAGACCGGATTTTGGATGGCCTGAACCGGCTCGCCGTTGTCCTTGGGTTGAAAGAACTTCCGGAGCCGGGTGAAGCGGGCCTTGGAACTCTCGGATTTGACCTGGGGCGCGCTGAATTCCCAGGCTTCCTGAGCGAGTTCGCTGCGGGCCTGGACGTCGGCTTGAGCGTTGGCGAGATCGACTGGGCTATCGACGATCTTTGGCTGGATGAAGATGAGAAGTTCCTGGCGGCTTTTTTGGCGGCTGTGATCGCCGAAGAGCCGGCCAATCAGTGGGAGCGAAACGAAGACCGGTAGTCCGGAGGTGTTGTTCCGGTCATCTTCGGAGATCAATCCGCCCAGAAGGACGGTGCCGCCGTTGGGAACGACGACGGTGGTGGCGAGGGTTTGCGTGCCGATCGTGGGGATTTCGTTTCCGCTGATGTTTTGGCTGCCGACGATGTCGTCGTTGATCTGGTTAATATTCAATGTGATTTGGTCCTCCGAATTGATCAGCGGGCGGACCTGGATTTCGAGCACGACATTCTCGAAGCTGATGGAGGAGGTGATGGCCTGATTGACCGAGCCGGGATCGACCGTCGCAATGGTGCTGCTGGGAACCGCAATCCGCTGGCCGGTGGAGATCAAGGCCGTCCGGTTGTTCTGCGTGTAGACCGTTGGACGGGCGAGAACTTTGAAGCGGTTCGTGGCCTGGAGGGCCGAGAGGTAGGTATTGAGGAAATTATCGATTTTCCCGTAGAGCGTGAGGCCTGCGGGAAGGGACGTGAAGTCCTCTACCGACAGGAGGCTACTGACGTCCAGGACAGGATCGGAGCGATTCCGAAGCGATCCGGCAAAGCCATCCGCCGCGTTTGGATCGTCAATCTCGCGGAGCACGTCGATGCCAAAATCGAGGTTCTCGCCCAGGGTAAGTTGAGCGATGACGGCCGAAATCTGAATCGACTTCGGTTCCTGGTCGAGTTTGTCGATCAAATCGTCGATCAAGGCGATGTGCTCGTCCGGGCCTGAGACGAGGAGCCGGTTGTTCACGTTGTCCGCCAGGATGAACGTCTTTCCGACCACCATGGATTGCGGCCCGATGTCGCCTCCGGAATCGAAGCTCCCCAGGGAGGACCCTCCGCCGGAGCCTGAAGATCCTCGACCGAGCGAGCTGCCAGAGTTTCCAACACGGGAATTGCCGAAATTCGAACCGCCAAATCCGTTGTTTCCGCCGGGGCGATTGTTGGAGCGGCCCGATCCGGCGTTGTTGATGGAGCTGCCCCGGTCCATTTCGGAGCCACCTGCCACGTTCGCGCCGCCGGCGGTTTCAGCGCCCAGCAGCAGGGCGTTCGGGAGATTTTCCAAGAGGGTCGAGACCTGGAGGAAATGGAGTTGGCGAGTGTAGAGCTTGCGGCGGTAGGCCGGGCTGTCGAGGAAGCGGATGAGCGTCTCGATGTAGGCCATGTCCTTGGCCTCGGCGACGGCGATGATCTTGTTGGTGCGAACATCGGCGTGGATCTTGGGCGGGATGCGAACTGTGTCGGGAGAGACGGATTTCACTCGGGTACGGGCGGACCCGGCATTGAGGGCGGCGACGAGATCGACGGCAGCCTGGCCGCCACCGGTCACACCCCCTTCAGCGGTTCTGGCGCTGCTTCCGGAGCCTCCCTCGTTGGATTCGAGATTGAGGAGTTCGGAGAGGGCCTCCGCGACTTCCGAGGCTTCGGCCCGTTCCAGGATGAACTCTTGGATGGAGAGATTCACGTCGTCCTGTGGGACATCGATGTGCGGTTTGAGTTCTAGGTAGCGCCGGATAACCGACGTGCTGTCGGTGATGACCACGGAGGAAGCCTGGCTGAAAGGGGTGATGGTGCCGTAGCCATGAGTGGGGAAAACGGATCCCAGGGCAGCGGCGGCATTTTCGGCGCCGAGATGTTCAAAGCGCATGACGTAGGCCACGATTCGGTCACCGTCCGGGAGGTCCTCGGGCCGGGCGAAGACCTGGAGGCCCTCACTTCGAACCTGTCCGCTCACCCCGGGCACGACGACCGCCTTCATGGTCCGGTCCCCTGCGGGGATGAGGGCAAAGCCGTTGAGGAGGAGGCTCTTCTCGACGAACTCGGCCTTCTCGGGGTCCGACATGGGACCGTTCGCGAGGATCGTGATGGTGGCGCTCTGGATGGCGCCGTCGAGGATGACCCGTTTGCCGGTCCAGGCTTCGTAAAAGCCCAGGACGCGGGAGACCTCCATGTTCACGAACTGAATGCCGTTGCTGCCGTTCTGGGCCTTGGCCGGATCGGGTAAGATCAAAAAGCCGCCCGCGAGCGCGAGGCAGGTCAAAAAAAGTTGGCGGCTTTGCGAGAACAAGACGGGGAAGTTTAACACTTATTCCCATTCAGGAGACGCAAAAACAAACTTTTTCCTGTGAAAGAAAGGTTGCAGAAATGCCACAGAGACCGTTCTCGGGCTCACTTCGGAATGACGATTTTCCGCCGCTGCGCTTGGGTGGGAGGAGTGCGGGGCTGGGCTGACGAAGCACCGGGTTGCCCTGCTGGCGGAGCATCCTGTTGGGACTTGCCCACGATCACTCGGCTCCTTTTCACAGGAGCGATATTAGGCTGTTGAGTTGAGCGGTTCAATGGGGACCCGCTACCGGCGCTCGGGGCAATGGCTGACCGGTTGGGTTGTCGTGGCGCGCTGGCGAGAAGGTTGACTTCGAAGCCGAGCGTGGCGACTTCGCCATTCTGGGTGATTTGGACTCTGGTCCCGAGTGGATCGGCGCCCTCTTCGATGCCGATGAGTTGGATGGCGGTCGGCCCGGAGGCCCCGTCCTCGCGAACGTCGAAGGATTGTCCCGTTTTCTTGTCGAGGACGGTGACGATGGCCTTTCCTTTGACCTCGGTGATGCCGACGAGCGTGAGGTGTTCCGCGAAGGAGCGCTGGGGCGCTCCGCTGGTGGGTGGAGGGGCGTCCAACTCGAAGGGTGAGTTGTTCCAAATCCGCTCATACCGAGAGGACGGGAAGGGCTCCGGGATGGCCTGACGGGGCGTCTGGGCGCCGGCGGTCAATGCGAAGCCGGCCAAAACGAAGAGCAGCTTTCGGGCGACCAGCGACCCGACCGGAGAGAGCCTCGATCCGTGGTCGCCGCTGGGCTGGGATTCTGTGAGTGGGGAAAGCATCGTCTGAATCCAAGCGAAGAGAGGCCGCGGTGCAACCAAGGCCTCTGATCGCAACTTGGTTGAGTTTCGCAGGTTTTGACGGCGGACGCAAAAAAAGGCCCGGAACGATTCCGGGCCTCTCATGAAGATTGCTTATTGCGATCTGTCAGGACCTTCGCCGAGAGGCGAAAGCCAAAAGGGCACACAAAACGGAAAAAGGAATCAGAGTTCCGGGTTCGGGAATCGCTGTGACAGCCAACATGCTGGTAAGCGTGAGATCGATGGGCGTCGTATTCACGGGACCGCCCGTTGCTCCTAAGTTCCAACCCACAACATCTGCGGGGTCAAAGCTGACGTTACTGGACAGCGGCACGACAACGGTTTGTGGCCCAGCTCCGATAAAGCTGTCCCAACCAAACGAGGCCGTGACGGTGTCACTTCCGCTTCCATCGAAGAGAGTCACCTCGAAATTCTCCCCTCCTGTTGCCGAGGTATTGAAGAGGGCGATGACTTCAAGGCTTTCAAAACCAGTTATGTCATTGTTGGCGGTCGGACCAGCCAAACTGCCGAGGCTATTTGTTCCAGTAACGGTGCTCGTCCCGGAGCTGTAGGCAAATGAACCCGACGGGGCAGCGGTCACACCGAAGGAGCTCAGGAGAATGGATGCCGAAGCAGGATGCGCGGCGAGAATCGCCAAAATGGCGGCGGATGCAAACGTGTGTTTCATGAGTATTGGTTGTGTTTCGCTTGGGCGGGATTTACGCGTTTCTCAGGAACCTTGTCCTGTCAGGTCATAGGGAAGGACCTCCGAAGCGCTGCTCGGGTTGGCAGCGTTCGGCTTCTCTATCAGGATAGCTGAACCGACGGGGATATCCTTAGTGGATTGGTCGCCGAGAAACTCAAGATTGATGCGCAACCACGCGTCTTGATTACGATCGAAGTAGTATTGCTCCCATGTCGAAGAGACAAGGACGTAAACGAAATCGGCATCGTTCTTGTCCGATACGCCGGTATCGCCGAAGGCCTTCCATCCTTCCGCATCTTCTAGCCGTAGGGCCCCCAAAGTGGTTCCGACAGGGGATTGTGACGAAATGAGAGCGAATCCTGATGATGGAACAACTGTTTGGGCCGACTTAGGAACGCGCCCTGTGAAGGTGAGGGGCAAGTCCTCCCCAACGCGCATCACAAGGATTCCGCGATCGGGCGGCAGGACTTGATCTCCTTGATCCCCAAGAAAAGAAAGGTTTGGAACTTCCCACTGTTGGGAAGAGGTGTTGTAAAAGAAGGCCTTCCAACTTCCGTCGTAGACATAGATCTCATCAACTTGTTGAGAACTGTATTGGGCAGCTCCTACGATACCCTGAGCGGGATTACCGAAGAGTGAACGCAAAGTGTCACCGGGAAAAATTTCGAAAGAGTCCCCTGCCTGAACCTCTGGGTCGAGTGAAATACCCCGGTTGTCGAGCGTGAGCGAATCAGCCGTGTTGGCTGTGACTTGCAGGATCCGGCCTTCCCCTGCACCACTAGTGAACCTCAGAAAATAGGGTGATCCGGCCTGCGCCAGGGCGCTGGCATCCCAACCGGCATTCGAAACCGTGACGGAGTCCGGCCCCACTGATTCGAGCGTGCCGGAAGCAGAGCCAGAGAATCCCTCAGGAACTGAATCATGGAGGGGAAGTGAAATGATGTTAACCTTCGGTGCTCCTGGAACTCCTCCCAGAATTTGAACTTCCACGAATCCGACTGGGTCGGTGGTGACGGTTTGGGCGTTCGTGAGTGAGGCGAGGCCGAAAGCGAGGGCCGAGAGCGCGGCGGTGATTTTCATAAATGAATCGGGTTCAAGTATTGGCAAGGTTTCGGAGGATTTTCCCCCTTTCCCCATCGAGTTCATAAGCAAAATTCCCGCACGGTGCAAAGCGTTTTCAGCAGAAGTCTGTTGCATTTCCGCCACATCGTCGAGTCTTGGTTTCTTTTTTTGCTTTTGCCTTGCTCGCACCCAACCGCGCGCTGAGATGGGGAGATGATGAGCGTGATGGTGCCAGTGGGGCGGTTTGGAAACTCCGCAGCGTTGGGGTTGGCGTTGGTTGTAGCTGGATTGACTGGGTGCGAGGTGGAGCATGCCGCGGCGCTGTTGGATGCCGCGACGGTGGGAGCGGAGGATGAGGGCGACGATGCCGGTGCGTCGCAGGGCGAGACCATTACCTATGGCTTTGCGGGTTTGGGGCCACGCCCCTGGGCGAGAAGGGCGATTTCCGAGGCGCTGACGGCCCGGCTTTCGAAGGAGGGGTATGATGCCGTCGAGGTGCATCCGCTGGATGCCGGGATTGTGGTTTTTGGCACGCGGATGCCGCTTTACGCCGCGCCCTCGACGATGTCTACCCGGCTCACAATGGGCGAGTTGCAGACCCACTTCGCCGACTGGGGCAAGTCGGGCCGGTATGCGATCGCGATCAACAACGAAGTGCCCTGGCACGAAATGAAAACGAGCCTGGGAACGGCGGTCGCCGAGTCGTTGGAGCTGCCCGAGCGAGCTTACGAGCAGATTCTGGCGGCTTATCCTCTCGCGAACGCGACGCGAAGCGCCTATGCCGGGGGGCCGGCGACGGGGCCGCGAGCGAATCCCTGGGCCGACACGGAGAACAAGGCGATTTTTCAGGACATCGAGTTGGATCCGCTGTCGGATTTTGAGGCGGAGGGTATGCCCGACGTGAATCCCCTGTTTCCGGCACCTTGAGGTAGGGGTTGGGGGGCGGAGCGAATGGGCAAGTCCCGCCGGATCGCGGGACAAAGGTCGGCGTTGCTTTAGGAGATGCCGTAGCGCTCAAGTCGCTTACGGAGGGTGCCGCGGGTGATGCCGAGGAGGCGGGCGGCTTGGACCTGGTTGCCTCCGACGCGTTTCATGGCGTGGTGAGTCATCTGCTGCTCGAGCCAGGGGAGGAGCTGCATCTCCGGGTCCTTTTCTGCGGCCTGCAAGAGGACTTCCACGGCGGCGTCGACTGAATGAATTCCGTTCGATGATTTGCCGGGGGGCTCCTCCGCCTTTGCCGGTTCGACGAGGGCGTTCGGGGGCTCCGTCTCCGCCTTGGCTGCTGGAGCGGCAGCCGCTTCCACCGGATTGGGATCGCTGGCGCGGCTGAAGCCGTCGCTGCGGCGGGGGACCCGTCCCAAGGGGATGTCTCGGGGCAGGAGCACGTTTTTCGATGCCAAGACGCAGGCGCGCTGGAGGGTATTTTCGAGTTCGCGGACGTTTCCGGGCCAATCGTAGGTCTCGAGCAGCGCCAAGGCTTCGTCGGTGACCTCTATTTTCCCGGCGTTCCGTTGGGCGGCGGCACGCTGAAGGAAAAACTCGACGAGCAGAGGGATGTCTTCCCGCCGGTCGCGAAGGGGAGGGATGTGAATGCGGACGACATTGAGGCGGTAGAAGAGGTCCTCGCGGAAGCGATTTTCCTCCACCTCGGTCTCGAGGTCGCGGTTCGTGGCTGCCAGGATCCGAACATCGCTCTTGAGGGTTTGGTTTCCTCCGACGCGTGAGAATTCGCCCTCCTGGAGCACGCGAAGGATTTTGCTTTGAACCGGGAGCGGCATGTCGCCGATCTCGTCGAGGAAGAGCGTTCCGCCGTCGCACTGCTCGAACCGGCCGATGCGCTGGGTGGTGGCGCCTGTGAACGCGCCCTTTTCATGGCCGAAGAGTTCGCTTTCCAGGAGGTCGCCCGGGATGGCGGCGCAGTTGATGGCGACGTATTCCTGTTTGGCCCGCATGCTGAACTGGTGGATTGCGTTGGCGACGATTTCCTTGCCGCATCCGCTTTCACCGGTGATGAGAACGGGGGCTTCGGAGCGGGAGACGCGCCCGATCATTTTGAAGACCTCCTGCATGGCTGCCGATTTCCCGATGATCGTCTCACGGTAGTCGTCCTGACTTAGTTTGCCGGGGCGGGAGGCGCGTTCGGCGGCGGATTTCAGCGCGTCCCTGGCCTGGAGAGCGGCTTCGACGACGGGCCGGAGTTCGTAGGTGAGGCCTTCCTTCCGGAGGAAATCGTAGGCGCCGAGTTTCATGGCCTCGATGACGGCGCTGGTGGGGGGGAACCCGGTGGTCATGATGACCGTGGCATCGGGGTCGTGCTGGCGGATGCGCCGGAGGACATCGAGGCCATTGGTCTGACGGAGCCGGAGTTCGAGAAGGACGAGATCGGGGGTGGCGGCTTCGACGGCTTTGAGTGCGGCGACGGGATCGCTGAAGCCCTGAATCTCGACGCCATCGGCTGCGAGATGACGCTGGCTCCAGGCCAGGAAGTCTTCCTCGCAATCGACGACAAAAATGGTGGCTCGCTGGCTCATGAAAGATTCGATCAAACGCCTCCGAAGCGGCGGTGGCGGGAAGCGTATTCCCGGAGGGCGCAGTGTAAATCGGCTTTACGAAAGTCGGGCCAAAGGGTGTCCGTCACGACGAATTCGGCATAGCTGAGCTGCCAGAGGAGAAAGTTCGAAAGCCGCATTTCTCCGGAGGTGCGAATCATGAGGTCGGGATCGGGGTAGGCGTGTGTGTAGAGGTGGCGGCTGAAGATGTCCGCGCTCAGTTCGTTTGCCTGGAGCTGGCCGGACGCCATGGCGTTCGAAACGCTGCGGACGGCGTCAAGAATCTCTTCGCGTCCGCCGTAGCTCAGGGCGAGCACTAAAGTGATGCCGTCGTTTTTGGCGGTGACGTCCATGGATTTCTGGAGCTGCCGGCGGCAGGGTTCGGGGAGGAGGTGGGTGCGACCGATGGTCTCGAGCTTCACGTTGCTCTCGAGCATTTCCTGAGTGCGCTGCTGGAGAAACTGTTCCAGCAGGCTCATGAGCGCCTCGACTTCGGGCTGCGGCCGGTTCCAGTTTTCCCAGCTGAATGCGTAAAGCGTGAGGTATTCGACTCCCACCTCGTGGCAGGCCTTCACGATTTCGTGGACCGAATCCGCCCCGGCGCGGTGTCCAGCGATGCGAGGCAGGCCCCGGTTCGCGGCCCAGCGTCCATTGCCATCCATGATGATGGCGATGTGACGGGGGATTTTGTCGGGGTCCAGGTCCATCGGCTCTCGAAACGAGTTTACGCCGTTTGGGAGGGCACGTCACGCCAGGGCCGCCGCCGGAGTGGCAGTGTCCTGGCGGGCAGGCTGGCGGAGGATGGTTTGGACGCGATCTGGTCCGACCCCCACGGTTCCGATGGGGACGCCGGTGAGGGTGGCGATCCGCTCGAGGTAGTCCCGGGCCGCGGAGGGGAGGTCATCCCAGGAGGAGACACTAGAGAGGTCGGTTTTCCAGCCGGGAAGCTCCTCGTAGACGGGCTGGGCGCGCTGGAGTTTTTCGAATCGTGCGGGCGGGAGGTCACAGCGTTGCCCGTCGATTTCGTAAGCGACGCAGAGCCGGACGGTGTCGAGGGAGTCGAGCCCATCCAGATTTGTGACGGCCCATTCATCGAAGCCATTGATCATGGCGGCCTGCCGGAGGAGAACGAGGTCCAGCCAGCCGCAGCGGCGCTCGCGTCCGGTCGTCGCGCCAAACTCGCGACCTAGGCCGTGGAGGAAGTCGCCGAATTCATCGTTTTCGGTTGGGAACGGGCCGGTGCCGACGCGGGTGGTGTAGCCTTTGCAGACTCCGATGATGCGGTCGATCCGGTTGGGTGGGACGCCGGATCCGGTGCAGGCGCCGCCGGCGGTGGTGTTGGACGAGGTGACGAAGGGGTAGGTTCCGTAATCGATGTCGAGGAAGGTGCCCTGGGCGCCTTCGAAGAGGAGGTTTTTCTCTTCCGCCATCGCCCGGTGCAGGTAAGCCACGGTGTTGGTCACGTGAGGGCGGAGGCGATCCAGAGCCTCCATGACTTCCGTCACGGCCGGGGCGATCTCGAGTGAAGGCTGGCCCGCGGCATCGAGCTGGCGGTTGACTTCTTCCATGCGGGCGACGAGCCGGTCGCGGAATTCACTAGGATCCGAGGCATCGGCGACGCGAAGGCCGATGCGCTGGGCTTTGTCGGTGTAGGTCGGCCCAATGCCGCGGCCGGTGGTTCCCAGCTTCTTCGCGCCCAGCCCGCTTTCGCGAAGCCGGTCTATGGCGCGGTGATGGGGGAGGGTGAGGTGGGCGCAGTCGCTGATGAGCAGGCGGCCGGGATCGACCGTGACGCCTTTGGCTTCGAGTCCGGCGATTTCGGTCGAGAGTCCGACGGGGTCGAGGGCGACGCCGTTACCGATGACGCAGGTTTTGCCGGGCCAGAGGATGCCCGAGGGCATGAGGTGGAGGATGTATTTCTGGCCGTTGCAGATGACGGTGTGGCCCGCGTTGTTCCCTCCTTGGGCACGGATGACGACGTCGGCGGACTCGGTGAGGAAGTCGACGATCTTCCCTTTCCCTTCGTCCCCCCACTGGGCCCCTACGATGATGGTATTCCCCATGAGCAGATGGATTTGAAACGCGGCAAGCGCGGAAACTCAGCGTCAACGAGCTGACTTTCAAGCCGGAATCCGGCTGGGAGCGAGAGGCCGGGGCCTCACAGGCTGTTGAAAAACCCTGCGCCGCGCGCCGAAGAGACGCGTTTGATTCGGATGAGCCTAGGCGCGGAGCAGGAAGAGCACGGCGCCGGCCAGGGCGGCGGCGCTGAAGAGCGAGACGAAGCCGAGGAGCATGGCCAAGGTGCCGGGGAGGCTCGACTTTTTGGAGTGCCTGGGGTAGGGCGAAACGGTGGTGAAATTGGTGGGCCGGCCCATGGGTTCGAAGCTGGGCAGGCGGAATTCGGACACTTCTTGACGGCCGGCGGGCGCGCCAGCGGGTTCGGGTGCGGAGGGCTCGGCGGCGGATGCCTCTTCCCCTGCGGTTTCCTGGTCGGGCGTGAAGAGGGTGGAAACCTGACCGAAGATGATGTGGGAGGGCTCGGTTCGCGAGAGCTCGACGGTGTCGATCGCCTGGTTGTCGACGAAAGTGCCGTTCGTGGAGTTCGAGTCCGAGAGCGCGTAATCGCCGTTCTCGTCGCGGAAAAAGACGGCGTGCTGGCCGGAGAGTGAGGGATGCTGGATGGTGATGTGGTTTTCATCACCGCGACCGACGTTCACCTGGGGATCGTCGAATTCGTAGGTGAGCGGTTCTTCTCCGGGAATTTGGACCGTCAGCTTTGGCATGGGGCCGATAATAGGAAATGGGGCGCGCGCGGGCAAGCGACGATTTCGCGGCCCGGGGATCGTTTGAGCGGGGGCATCATCCGGCCTCTTCGATGAGGCGGGCGAATTCCTGGAAGAAATAGCGGGCGTCGTTCGGGCCGGGAGCGGCTTCGGGGTGGTATTGGACGCTCATGACGGGGTGTTTTTTGTGTCGCAGGCCCTCGACGGTTTGGTCGTTGAGATTGAGGTGAGTGACCTCGAGGTCGTCGCTGAGGCTTTCGGCATCGACGGCGAAACCGTGGTTTTGGGCCGTGATGGCCACTTTACCGGTGCGCAGGTCCTGGACGGGCTGGTTACCGCCGCGGTGACCGAATTTGAGTTTGAAGGTGCGGCCGCCGAGCGCGTGGGAGAGCACCTGATGGCCGAGGCAGATGCCGAAGACGGGCGTGGCGCCGACGAGGTCCCGGATTTGGGCATGGATCGGTTCGAGGGCGGCCGGGTCACCTGGGCCGTTCGAAAGAAAGACGCCGTCGGGTTTTCGTTCGAGGACCTCGCGCGCCGGGGTCGTGGCCGGGACGACCTCGACCGAAAAGCCGGCTTGGCGAAGTTGGCGGAGAATGCTGTATTTGATGCCGAAATCGTAGGCGACGATCCGGTGCCGCACATCGGGCAGGGGACGCACGAATTGGCCATCGCTGGCCAGGGTGGTGGCCTCCTCCGGCTCGATCGAGTTCGGGATGGTCCACTGGCGGCTGATTTCGTGCTCCGGATCCCAATGGTAGGGTTCGGTGGCGGTGACTTCGGAGACGAAATCGCTGCCCTCCATGGGGGGGCAATCCCTGGCGAGAGCGACGGCCTTTTCCGGATCGATGTCATCTCCGCAGACGAGGGCGGCCCGCATGGCACCGGCTTCGCGGAGATGTTTGGTCAGGGCGCGGGTGTCGATGCCTTCGATGCCTGGGATGTCGTGGCGCAGGAGGTAATCGTTGAGGGATTCGCTGGAGCGCCAGTTACTGGGAACCCGGCAGAGTTCCTCGACGACGAAGCCCCGGACGTGAGGGGCGGCGCTTTCGACGTCGCGCTCATTCACTCCGTAGTTGCCGATAAGGGGGTAGGTCATCGCGACGATCTGGCCGCGGTAGGAGGGATCGGTGAGGATTTCCTGGTAGCCCGTCATCGACGTGTTGAAGCAGGCTTCTCCGGTCACGGTTTTCGGTGCACCGAAGGCGGAGCCGTGGAAGAGGCGTCCGTCTTCGAGGGCGAGGAGGGCATCGTTCATGGGACGGCACCCAACCGCACGGTGAAGAGGGATGCAAGGGCGGGCCTCGGGATCGTGAGGGGCGACGCCGGATGAAAAAGGTGAGATCTTCCGGTTGCGCCGTGCCTGCGAGCGTATAGGGTGCCGCCCGCGCTCGCCACGGACGGCCGGAGCCCCATTCCAAGTCCGAAGAAGAGGTGAGAAGCGGTCCGGGCTGGAGGAGAGATTCCTAGGGAGGCTGCTGGAGGGCGAGGTGCCGCAGGTGCTGGATCTTCGAGGGAGTCCCGACGAGGGCCAGGGGTGGGCAGGCGTTTGATTACAGGAACGGCGGCCCGCTCCGGCTAGGAAGATCGCTCCGCCGGAGATGCCAATCGATCGGGGCAACGTCGGAAGGCTGAACCAACCAAACAACCCAACCTTAACCTATATCCATGTCTGCTGCCATCGTTTCGGCGAATCCTGAACTGTCCGAGCTCATCTCGAAAAACTTCCGAACTTTCCGGGAGAATTCGATCGTCAAGGGCCGGATCCTCGAAATCAAATCCCAGGTCGTGCTCGTCGACGTGGGTTACAAATCCGAAGGGGTCATCCCGGTTTCCGAATTCGAAGACGAGGAATTCGAGGTTGGCGACGAGGTGGAAGTGCTGCTGGAGCGGCTCGAGAACGACGAGGGCATGGTGGTGCTCTCGAAAGAAAAGGCGGCGCACAAACAGAACTGGGACAAGATCGTCAAGGTCTACGAGCAAGGCGGTCTGGTTCGCGGGAAGGTTAAGAGCGTGGTCAAAGGTGGCCTGATGGTGAACGTGGGCGTCGAGGCTTTCCTTCCGGGATCGCAGATCGACATCATTCCGCCGAAAGACCTGAACGAATACGTGGGCAACGTGTATGAGTTCAAGATCGTCAAGGTCAACGACGAGCGGAAGAACATCGTTCTCTCGCGCCGGGAAGTGATCGAAGCGGAGCGAGCCGAACAGCGGGCGCGTTTTCTGGAGACGGTGCGGGCCGGCGATACGGTGGACGGTGTGGTGAAGAACATCACGGATTTCGGTGCCTTCGTGGATTTGGCAGGAATGGATGGACTGCTGCACGTCACGGACATGTCCTGGGGCCGGATCAATCACCCGAGCGAGATGCTGGCGATTGGACAGCCGCTGACGGTTCAGATCCTGGACGTCGATCGCGAGAAAGAGCGAGTGTCACTGGGACTCAAGCAGCTCGAGAAGAATCCTTGGGAGAACATCGAGACGCGTTTTCCGATTGGCGGGGAAGTGTCCGGCCGCGTCACGAAGCTGGTTCCCTATGGGGCCTTCGTGGAGATCGACACCGGCGTGGAAGGGCTTATTCACGTTTCGGAGCTGTCTTGGACCAAGCGGATCACCCGTCCCAGCGATGTGCTGGAGCTGGATCAGGAAATCCGTGCGGTGGTTCTTGGGATCAATACCGAAGAGCAGAAGATCAGCCTCGGCGTCCGCCAGCTGGACCCGAATCCCTGGGACAACATCGACGATCGCTATCCGATCGGAACGACGATCAAGGGCAAGATCCGCAACCTCACGGCGTATGGAGCGTTCGTGGAGTTGGAGGATGGCATCGACGGCATGATTCACGTCTCGGACCTGTCCTGGACGCGGAAGATCAATCACCCCAGCGAGGTCCTCAAGAAGGGCGAAGATCTGGAGGCTCAGGTGATCGAAATCGACAAGACGAACCAGCGGATCTCACTCGGCATCAAGCAGCTGGAGTCCGATCCCTGGTCCGACATCGATTCCCGCTTCCGCGTCGGCGATCTGGTGAAGGGAACCGTGGCGAAGATTGCAAGTTTCGGCGCCTTCGTCGAACTTCAGGACGACATCGACGGTCTCGTCCACATCAGTCAGTTGAGCGAGGATCACGTCGCCAAGGTGAAGGATGTGATCAAGGTCGGCGACGCGGTGGAAGCCCGCGTGATCAAGGTCGACAAGATCGAGCGGCGGATTGGTCTTTCGATCAAGGCGGTTGGCTACGACGAAGAGGAGTTGGTCAAAGAGACGCAAGCCTTCGACGCGCTCAAGCCGACAACCGACATGGTGGGGCTGGAGCATGCGTTCAACCTGGCCACCGAGGAATGGTCCCCGAGTTCGACCCCGGACGAAGAGGCCAAAACCGGCGACGAGGAAGAGGACGAGACGTCCAACTGAGCGGCGGACGGCCCAGCCCATCCCGGTTCGGGTTTTTTCGTGATCCGGACCGGGAGATCATCCATACTGAACGAAAGGAGCGGCCATTCCCCGGCGAGATGTAAGGTGCGGGGTAACTTCCGCGACCCGCTTGAAGCTGAATTCGAACCCCAATTAAAATCAAGATCATGAACTCGGACCTCACTATCACGGCCTTCCTCAAAACGCACTGCGGCTGGAGCGAAGGCGTTCGCGCGATTTTCCGGAAGTACGGCCTCTCCTACGAGGAGAAGGACATCATCCAAAATCCGGCATTTCGATGGGAAATGGAGCAGAAGAGCGGCCAACCTCTTTCGCCCTGCGTGGAAGTCAACGGCACGATGTTGGCGGATGTCAGCGGGGAGGAAGTGGAGCAGTGGATGATTGAACAGGGCGTGTTAAAGCCCAGCGACGCCGAGCCGGATGCACCGATCGACTCGGCTTGCACCGACGAGCAACATGCTGCGATGGAACAGGCGGCGCGTGCCAAGATTCAAATAATCGACTGATCGCGGTATTATTCCTTGCCAGGTCGCCAAAGAGGGAATTTATTTAAGGAATCCTAACAAGATTCCCAAGGCTGGGCACAGATCGCTGTGCTCCGGCATTTTGATGACCCTCACGACACCGCATGAGCGACCGCAAACCAGCGCTGGGCAGGGGATTAGGCGCCCTCTTGAAGCCGCCTGAAAAGTTGAGCAAGCCTGAAACTACGAGTTCGGGCGCTTCTCCCTCATCTTCGCGACCCCCGCTACGTGGATCGGGGCCGGGGCTTCCGCTGCCCCCGCCGCTCCAACCGGACTTGACTCCGGAGGAACGTCATTTGCTGCGTCAAATCCGGATTTCGGAGATCAGCCCCAGTTCATTCCAACCGCGCCAGCGCTTTTCCGACGAGGCGCTGGAAGAATTAAAAGAGTCCATCCGCGTTCACGGGTTGATTCAGCCGCTCGTGGTCCGCGGGATGGAGGATGGCGGCTACGAATTAATCGCGGGCGAACGCCGTTACCGGGCCTGCAAGCTGCTCGGTTTGAAGGACGTGCCGGCCGTGGTTCGCTCGGCCGACAACCGGACTGTCCTGGAGATGGCGCTGATCGAGAATCTCCAGCGAGAAGATTTGAACCCGGTCGAGGAGGCGAAGGCCTACATGCGCCTCGCTCGCGAGTTCAATCTGAAGCAGGAGGAGATTGCGCAGAAGGTGGGGAAGAACCGAACGACGGTGGCAAACGCCATCCGGTTGTTGGATCTCGACCCTGCCGTGCAGTCGCTGCTGGAGCAGGGATTGATCAGCAGCGGACATGCCAAGGCAGTTTTGAGCCTCAAAGGCGAGGAGGAGCAACGCGCCGTGGCGAAGCGAATCGTGGCCGAGAACCTGAACGTCCGCGATACGGAACGGCTGGTTCGATCACTGGACGATGATGGTTCGTCGATGCACTCGGCGCCGGGAGGCTCGAGTGGCGACGGGAGTTCGTCCGGCGGAGGCCAAGGGCCGTCGGATCTCGAGCCGTATCTGAAAGAGATTCAGGCGAGGCTGTTGAATCACTTCAAAACGAACGTCCGCATCCAGCGCCGGGGCTCTCGCGGCAAAATCGAAATCGAATTTCACACTGACAACGATCTCGACCGGATTTTGGGGCTACTCGATGTGGACTTCTCGGACGACGGTCTGGAGAGCTGAAGATGAGTCGGCCGCGGCGACCAGGGATCTGGGTGACCGCCGCCTTGGTGGTGCCTGGGAGCTTTTTTTTGCTGGGCTGCCAGGACGATGGCGGGCGCTATGTGTTCGATCCGGAGCGGGTCGTTCATCCGGAGTTTGACGGGGATCGAGCGCTTGCACACGTGGCGGCGCTGGTGGATTTCGGTCCGAGGCCGGCGGGCTCGCGGGCTTTGGAGGCCAGCCGGGGTTATTTGGCCGAAGAGTTGGCGAAGGAGGGATGGGTGAGCCAAGAGCAACGGTTCGTGGACGAGACGCCGCTGGGTGAGATCGAGTTCGCGAACCTCCGCGCCCGGTTCTGCGGTGACGACGAGAGCACAGCGGTGTGGTCGCGACGAGCGGAGGTGCTGATCGGGTCGCACATCGACACGAAGTATTACGAGAACATTCGGTTCGTCGGAGCCAACGACAGCGGTTCCAGCACCGGGGCTCTGCTCGAGATGGCTCGGGTGATGGCGAAACGGCCGGACTTGGCCCGCCGGGTGGAGTTGGTGTTCTTCGACGGGGAGGAGGCCTTCGAGGAATACAATGCCACGGACGGCCTCTACGGGAGCCGGCACTATGTCCGGCAGATCACGCGCCGTCAGCCGCCCGGCGAGCGGCCGCGTGCGATCATGATCCTCGATCTGGTGGGTGAGAAGGATTTGAACATTGGGGTTCCAAGGGACACGCCAGGGAATTTGGTGGAAGCGATGTTCCGGGCGGCGCGGGAGCTGGGATACGAACGCTATTTTGGCGTCTTCCGCACCCCGATCACGGATGACCACGTTCCGTTCGTCCACGAAGGGTTGCCGGCGATCAATCTGATCGATCTGGACTACGATGCGTGGCACACCTCACTGGACACGATGGATCAGCTCAGTGCGGAGAGTTTGGAAATCGTGGGCCGGACGGCGTTGTTGATCCTCGAACGCGACCTTTTGAGCTTGTGAGCCCTCCTTCGCCGCCCCGGTTTTTGACTCCGCCCACCTGGATCGCGCTGCTGGCGATTCTCGTGACGGTATTGGCCATCAGCACCGCACCGGAGCCCGCACGGGAGGGCGGGGCGGTGCCGGATTCGGAGGCCAATGTTCTGCTGAAACTCCAGTGCAAGCTGGTGGCAGGGATCGCGCAACTGGACCGGGGCACGGCGGTGCGGGAGGCGCGGAAGCTGCAAAGCCTGGCGCAGTCACCTGCTTCCCGGCGGGCGTTGGCGAGTCTTTACGTCTTCATTGACGGCGATGAACTGAACGAGGCGTTCGAAAAGCTGCTGGATGGGGATGAAAGCCGTGCGGCAGGGCTGCTGAGGGAACTCGAACGGTCCGAGGGAGCGTTGGCGGAGGAGGAACGGGAGGCGCTGGAGTTCGAGTTGGGATGGTTTGGACGGTTGGCGCTGGCCCGGGACGATGAACGTTTGCGCTCGGAGCTTCAGGGATCGGGACTGATCTTGTTCGGCGTGGCGTTTGGATTGTCAGCGCTGTTTCTGGTCGGGTTCTTCGTGGGTTCGGTGCTCCTGATCGTGGGCGTGAACCGATGGAAAGTGCGTGAGGAGGGCCGTGAGGAGGCGCCTCCGCCGGACCGGGGAGGGATTTACGTGGAGGGCTTCGCTTTGTATCTAATCGCCATGCTCGTGTTCATGAGCGGGGTCGAGATGATTTCGCCCTCGAATCTGGCGGGGATGAATGGGGCGATTCTCCTGGCACTTCTGACGGGGTTGGGCTGGACGGTGTTGCGGGGAGTGCCGCGCGATGTCCTGCGGCAGGAGACGGGGCTTTCGGTGGGTCGAGGGTGGTGGCGTGAAGTGGCTGCGGGGATCGTGGGGTACATCGCGATCATTCCGGTCATGGCGGTGGGTTTGGTCACGACGATGGTGCTCCAGCGTTTGGGGGTGGAAGAACCGGGAGAGGGCAGCCAGCCGATCAGTCATCCACTTTTTGGGTTTTTGGAGAACGCATCGGCGAGTGGGGTGCTTCTCATTTTGGGATTGGCGGCAGTCATTGCGCCGGTGACGGAGGAGATTGCGTTCCGAGGGTTGCTGCAGCGGGGGTTGAGATCGCGATTTGCCGGGTGGGTGGCGCTGCCGCTCATGGCTCTCGTCTTCGCCGCGGTGCATCCCCAGGGAGTGCTCGCCATCCCTGCGCTAATGGCGATGGCGATCGGGTTCGGTTTGATTCGGGAATGGCGCGGCTCGCTGATTGCACCGATGGTGGCTCACGGGCTGCACAACGGCATGATCGTGGGTTTGTTAGCGATTGCGGTGAGCTGAAGGTGGTCCTGGGAGAAGACCATGATTCTGAAGGCCGGCATCATCCTCGTGGCTCTGTCCGTTCTGGTGGGCGAGATGGTCCGCCAGTTTCGGGTTCGGCGGGACGCCCGGCTTCGATCCCAGCCGAGCGCGTTGGGTCTGAGCGGCGCGGAAGCGGCACGCCAGGTGTTGGAGCGGGCCGGTGTCGAGGGCGTGGAAGTGGTCGAGGCGAACGGCTTGATCACAAACGAGTATGTTCCCGAGGCGAAGACACTGCGGTTGGCGCCGCAGAATTTTCATGGCGAGAACCGGGCGGCGGTCGGCACGGCGATGCACGTGGCGGGTCATGCGTTGCAGGTGGAGGCGGGATACCGGCCGCTGCGCTGGCGGCGGACTGCGATTCGACTGACGACATTCGGGACGCCGCTGGCGTTTCTGCTCGCCCTGCCGTTGATCGTCTTTCAGGCGAGGCTGGGGCTCTTGATGCTCGGCGTGATGTGGGCGTTCATCCGGCTGAACAACCTTTTGACGTTGCCGATCGAGATCGATGCGTCGGCCCGGGCGAAGGATTTGTTATTGGGCACGCGGATGCTGTCGCGCGGCAAGGAGTTGAACGGGTTGGAAGAGATGTTCCGCGCGGCGGAAGTGGACAAGTTCTCGGGTTTTCTCCACTTCTGGACTTATATTTTTTCGGCGATTTTCCCCTGGAAGAAGCGCTAGGCTGCGTGAGGGTGGCGGTTTTTCACCGCAGATGAACGAGATGATGCTCAACTGTGGTCTGGTCATGGCCGGACTGGTGATGCTGTATTTCGGGGCCGAATGGCTGGTCCGAGGCAGCGTGACGATCGCGAAGATGATCGGGATTTCGACGCTGGTGATCGGGCTGACGGTCGTGGCCTTTGGGACCAGTGCGCCCGAGATGTTTGTGGGCGTGAGCATGGCGAAGGATGGGTATGCGGGAGCGGCCGCGGGGAACGTGATCGGTTCGAACGTGTGCAACATCCTGCTGATGCTGGGTTTGTCGGCGCTGATGCGCCCGATCACGGTTCAGCGTCAAATCGTGGTGCGAGAGCTTCCGATTCTGTTGGTGGCTTCGCTGGTGTTTGTCGCCATGCTCTCGGACCGGAGCCTGGTTTTCTGGGAGGGAGCGGTGCTTTTTGCTGGGATTCTGATTTACCTGGCGATGAGCGGTTTGCTATTTAAAAAGGGACGAGTTCCGACGGTGGTGCAGCAGTTGGAAGAAGAGGTGGTGCCGCCGGCGACTAAGGAGGAGAGCCAGGGGTTCAAACGATGGGCCGTTGCGTTGCTGATGGTGGCTGGCGGTGTCCTGGTGCTGGCGGGCGGTGCGGAGTCGCTGAAGCGTGGATCTCTGTTCCTGGCGCACCGGTTCGGGGTGAGCGAGGCGATCATCGGCCTGACGCTGGTGGCGATCGGGACATCGCTACCGGAAATCGCGACATCGATCGTGGCGTCGATTCGAAAGCATGGCGATATCATCACCGGCAACGCGATTGGCTCGTGCATTTTCAATCTTTTGGCCGTGATGGGGATCGTTCCGATGCTGGCCTCCATGCGTGACATCCGGGGGATCGAATGGATCGATCTCGGGGTGATGACGGGTGTGGTGGTGCTTTCGATGCCGCTGATGGCGAGCCGGTGGAAGATCAGTCGCTGGGAAGGCGGGCTCTTCCTTCTCTTGTATCTCGGTTACTGCGTGCTTTTGGTGCAGCGAGGGGACGTCGCTGTTTGAGGTCCAGGGCTTCCAAAACGCGAGAGGATAAGTGACGCCATGATCGCATCCAAACCTACGATTCTCGTCACCGGCGGTGCCGGTTTCATCGGCAGTGCCTTGGTCTGGGCGTTGAACGAACGCGGCCGGGAGGACATTCTCATTTCGGACCGGCTAGGCACGGATGAGAAGTGGCGGAACTTGGTTCGTTTGCGATATCAAGATTACGTCGATGCCGATGACCTGCTCGACGGGGCGTCGTCGAACACCAACTGGCTGCGCGACATCGAATACGTGTATCACCTGGGAGCCTGCTCGGCCACGACGGAGCGGGATGCGGCGTATTTGATGCGCAACAACTTCGACTACACCAGGCGACTGGCCGACTGGGCGCTGGGCGGTGGGCGCCGGTTCGTTTACGCCTCGTCGGCCGCCACCTATGGCGATGGCGAGCAGGGGATGGAGGACGGGGACGAAAACCTCGATCGCCTGCGTCCCCTGAACATGTATGGCTACTCGAAGCACTTGTTCGATTTGTATGCGAAACGGCAGGGATTTCTCGAGCGCGTCGTCGGGCTGAAATATTTCAACGTGTTCGGCCCGAATGAGAATCATAAGGACGATATGCGAAGCGTAGTGAACAAGGCGTTTGCGCAGATCCAGGAGACGGGGCGGTTGGGCCTATTCAAGAGCTATCGTCCCGACTATGCGGACGGGGAGCAGAAGCGGGATTTCCTCTATGTGAAGGATGCCGTTGCGATGACGATTCACCTGGCGGAAGAACGTAGCGCCGGAGGCCTCTACAACCTCGGATCGGGTGAGGCGCGGACGTGGCTCGAACTGGCGAAGGCGATCTTCGCGGCCATGGATTTGGAACCGGCGATCGACTTTATCGACATGCCGGAATCGCTGAGACCGAAGTATCAATACTACACCTGCGCGAACATCGGCCGGTTGAGGCAGGCGGGATATCAAGCACCGGTGACACCGCTCGGCGACGCGGTGTCCGACTACGTGAGGAACTACCTCCAACCGGACCGGTTGTTGGGGATGTGAGGGGCGGACGGAGTATCATCGGCTCCTACCAAAAAGAAGGGTGAGGCCTGGATCGACCGGAACCCCTGGCGGTGTGGTCGCTCAGAGGGAGGTGGAAAGTGGCCTTCAGTCCTTTGGGTGATTCGTTTTCGAGCGTGATCGAGCCGTTGTGGAGGTCGGCGGCTTCCTTGACGAAACAGAGGCCGAGGCCGGAGCTTTTTCGGCCGGTCACCTCGTGTTTGAGCGAGTAGAAACGCTCGAAGACACGGTCGATGGCGTAGTCCGGGATGCCCGGCCCATGATCTCGCACCGACAGGTTCACACCGTCTCCGTGCCGCTCGAGGGTGACTTCGACAGCGGAGTGCTCCGGGGCGTAGTCGATGGCATTCGACAGGAGGTTCCGGACGGCCGTCTCGAGGGTGAAGGCGTCGCCTCGAACGGGCGGGACGCCGGCGGCAGGGCGGAACTCGAAACGCAGGTTCCTGGTGGTGGCCATGGGTTGAAGACGATCGATTTCGCCCTGAACGAGCGTTTCCAGATGGACGGTTTCGGTCGAGTCGAGAGCGGGGAGTTTCTCGATGGCAGCCAGTTGGAGCAATCGCCGCACGAGGTCCTGGCAGCGCTGGGTTTCGGCTTCGATGTTTTCGAGGAAACGTTGACGCTGTCCCGGCGGAACGTCGGCTTCGCGCAGCAGTTCCGCGGCTCCAGCGATGGCGGCCAAGGGGCTTTTCAGCTCGTGCGTCATCGTCTGGACGTAGGCTTCGGCATCGGCCTTGCCTTCCAGGGACACCCGCATCCGTTCGAGCGCGTGACCCAAGGTGCGGAATTCGGCAAAACCGAGCGACTTCGGAAGCGGTTGCCGCCGGCCTTTTTCGACGGCACGAGCGTAGCCGGTGAGCAAGCCGGCAGGGCGAAGAAGCAGATAGGCCCACAGGCCGGCGACGATCACCACGGAGATCGTGGCGATCCATCCCGCCCTGAGCACGACTTGGCGGGTTTCTTCGACAAAGCCCCGCATGGTCGATTCGGGACGAGCGACTGACACCACGCCGGCAATCTCGCCGTTCCAGCGCACGGGGGCGCCGACGTAAAAGGTCGAGGAGAGGGAATCGTCGGGATCAGCGCGGGTGGAGCGAGCACCGTATTCGCCGCGGAGCGTCCGAAAGACATCGTTGAAGTCGCTGTAATCCTTCCCAGCTTCATCGGGTTCGATGGAGTGGAAGAGCACTGTCCCGTCGGCGTTGGTGACGTAGACGCCGGTGGAGATTCGGTTCTTGGTCTGACTGTAGATTTGGGCTTCGAACTCACGGGCGAGGGCGTTGTCGAAGAGTTCGCGCAGAGGGGCGGTGTCGATTTCTCCTTCCGGCGAAAGGTGGGCTTCCACGAGGGCGGCGAAGAACTGGGCCATGTCCACCATGGGTTCTTCAGCGGCTTGGGCATACTGCCGCTCGACATCGTCGTGGATGTTCCGGATGAGGAAGAAGAAACCGGTCATCCCAATGAGCCAGATGCCTCCAATGAGCAGGATCGTCAGTCTCACGGACGTGGGTGGTTACGGAAGTGGTCGCGCAGGCTGTACCCGATACCGCGGTGTGTCACGAAGGGGTCACAAGAGGGATCGACCTCCCGAAGCTTCGCGCGGAGGGTTTTGACGTGGGCATCGACCGTCCGCTCCATGGCCGTTTCGGGTTCTTCCCAGACGCGGTCCATGAGCTGTTCCCGGGTGAAGACGCGGCCGGGATGAGCCGCCATGGCCTGGAGAAGTCCGAATTCATACCGGGTGAGCGGCACGTTTTGGCCGTGGAAGGTGACCTCGCGCCGCTGAAGATCGATTTCGAGGACGCCGTCGACGACCTGGGTTGGCGTGGCGAGCGGTTCCTCCCGCGCCACGGGAGGCGGATCGGCCCGTCGCAGGATGGCACGAACCCGGGCGGCGAGTTCCCGAGGACTAAAGGGTTTGGTGACGTAGTCATCGCCACCCATTTCGAGACCGGCGACGCGATCGATTTCGCTTTCTCTTGCGGTTAGGAAAAGAACCGGAACGGCCGAAGTCTGTCGCAGCTGCCGGCAGACTTCGAAGCCGCTCGTGTCGGGCAAACCGACGTCGAGAACGACCAGCGAGGGCGGGTCCCGCCTTGCGGAGGAAAGCCCTTCCTCGCCCAGGGCACAGACCTCGACATCGAAGCCTTCGGTGCGCAGAGAATACTCGAGGTTTTCGGCGATCGACGGTTCGTCTTCAATGACCAGGATGCGGGGCTTCGTCACGGTGTCACCATCCGCAAAAGCATGCCGGGACGCCAGCGCGGAATGGCGGAGCGGAGGCGGGCGTGAGCGGACGCCAGGAAACGCGCTTGACACAGGGCCCCCGCGAGCGCTGTTTCGGCGCAGCAAACTCCACTGCCCGGTTCCCGTTGAAAGCCTACCAAATATTTCAAGCGCTCTCTCCTGAGCTCTCCCGGAGCGTCGTCCAAGAACTTCGCGAGGGAAATCGCGGAGCTTACCGGGCCATGTTAGCGGCTCTTGCCCAAAAGCGTCGTCTTCGGCCCGTCTTCATCCAGCGCAAGCCGGGCGTCCAGCAGATCGACTGGATGGTGAAAACGGCGAAGCTGAAGGATTCAAACGGTCAGGCGGAACACCTGCTTCATGTTTGGTTGTTGCAGCGTCACAAGGACATGCTGAAGCAGTTCCTGGAGACTCTGGGGCTGGAGCACGACGAGGACGGGACGGTCGAGGACCTGCCAGATTCGCTCGATGAGTCGAAGCTGGAGAAAGGCATTGAGAAGCTCTTGGCCGAGCATCCGCACGAAGAGGTTGCCGCCTACCTGCATGTTTTTCAGCTGCAGAAGCCAGGAGGCTTCCCGGAATTGAGTGCGAAACTGGAGGGCGACGAACGCCTGAGACTGGGGGCGGCCCCGGAACCTTCCGGGACCCAGACGGCTGCTGGCTCCTCGAAAGAGCCGGAAGTGGAACCCTTGGTCGAAGCCGAAGCGGAAGATGAGGCTGAAGGGGAAGAGGATTCATCGGCCGCAGCGCCGGAGAGTGCCGCAGCAGCGTCACCGGAAAAAGCGTAGCGTCTCGAGCGTGCCCTTGGCGAAATTTTGGCGGGCAAGGTAGCCTCCGGCCTTCCGCACGGCGTCTTTGACTTCGGGAATCGAATTTGCCGGACACCCCAGGCAGGCGGCGACGTCAGTTCGGAGCATCGGTAAATCGTTGTGTCCGTCGCCCACGGTGAAAACGTCATCGGTGTCGATTTCGAGGCGAGTGGCGAGTTCGCGTAGCGCGCTTCCCTTGTTGAACTCCTTGTGCCCGAACCGGAGGTAGATGGAATTGCGCTGGTAGGCCACGAAGTCGAGTTTGAGCGCCTCCACCTCATCGTCGATCCACTGAGTGATGCGATCCATTTCCTCGACCGAGACGGCGATGATCTCGTCCGGAATGGATTGATTACGGAAGTAGCGTGCCTTCGTGTGGTGACGAATCATTGATTCGACGCTCTGGAAGAGTTCGCCTGCCCGGTCGATGAGATCGTCGAACGCAGCCGAGCGGCGTTCGTTCCAATCCCAGGCTGGCTCGGGTTCCGCGCCCGGCCGATAGCGATGGAGGGCGGTCTCTTCGGTTATGATGAAATCGGGTAGGATGGGGAAGGTGTGGAGCCGGAGACCTTCCTCCAATTGGCCCACCGTGCGCCCGGTATTGATGGCCCAGTGAGCGCCTTCGTCACGGATGGTTTGAAGCTCCCGGGCGAGAGGTGCGTAGAGCGGCCAATTCGCCATGGGATCGACGAGGGTGCCGTCGAAATCGAAACTGTAGAGGCGCGGCATGGTGGGGGAACACTAGGGAATTTCGGTGGAGAAGCAGGTGCCAGCCGTCTAGAATGCTTGCATGAAATCCGCCTACGAACTGGCCATGGAGCGCTTGGAGCAGGAAGCTCCTCAGGTCAAACTTTCCGAAGAGCAGCGCGAGGCGTTGGCCGAAGTGGAAAAGAAGTTCAAAGCAAAGATCGCGGAGAAAGAACTATTCTTGGGCAAACTGATTGCGGAAGCACATGGCGCCGGCGATTTGGCGGAATTGGAGAGCCTCCAACGCCAGCTCGCCTCGGAAAAAAGCCGGTTGGAAACGGAGATGGAGGAAGCCAAGGAGGCTGTGCGGTCGGAGATGCGAGAGTGAGGCAATCGCTTGCCGGCCTCCGCGCGAGTGGGGGGGCCGGTGCGGGAGGGGTTTGTCTGAACGAGGTCGACGACGCCCGACGGGGGGGCGAGAGGAGGAAGCGAACGCTGGCAGGGTGTGGATCAGGCAAGCGCCTCGATCTTCTCCTTGAGCGCTCCTTTGGGTGTGCCGGAGCCGATGACGGTATCTTTGACCTCTCCTCCACTGAAGAATTTGAGCGTGGGGAGACTTTGAACACCATACTTCGCCGCCAGGGAGGGATGCGTATCGACGTTGACCTTACCGATCTTGAATTTGCCGCCGGATTCCTGGGCCAGCTCTTCAAGAAGCGGAGCGATCATCCGGCACGGGCCACACCACTCGGCCCAAAAATCGACGAGCACCGGCACCGCTGCCTGCTCGACTTCTTCCGCGAAATTACCGTCGTTGAGTTCGATCAATCCTTCAGCCATGATTTCCTGCAGTGAATGTCCGCCGGGCCGGAACTGGCTCGACAAGGGCACAAGCTAGTGTCAGGGCGGACTCAGTCAAGGGAATCCACCTCGTGAAGCTGGACGGAATCGCGTAGCTATCGCCGGATTCGATGAACGGGAGCGGGGCGAAATGACATTCCGTCACCGGCCCCGGTTCGCCAAGTTCAGCTGAGACCGGCAGATCAGGTTCCGAGCATCGTGAAGAGCTCGATTCCGAGAATCGCCAGCGAGAGCAGGAGGACAATGAGTGCGAAGGGCATGGCCTTGAAGGGATAGCGATGAAAATGGGCGGACTATCAGCTGCCCGACATCTTGGTGAGCACTTCGATGATGAGCACCACCACGGCGAGTATTAGGACGATGACGGCGAAAGGCAGGAGGCCTCCCTCTTCCTCATCATACTCGTATTCCTCGTCAAAACTGCTGGCCGGGCGCGCTGCCGCTCCGGGGCTGGTGGCGGGACCCGCCGGCTTCAGCGCCGCCGTCGTGGCACCGGGAGCCATGGGACCCGTCGGCTTCTGCAGCTGAACGGTGGCCTTTGGAAGGGGTTTTGGCGTGGCTGGCCCAGGTGTGGGCTTGGCCAGAGGAATGGTCTTCGACCCAGGAGCGGGTGCCGCGGCGGGAGGCGCCGAGGGTCTGGGCGCCGCAGTTGCGGGAGCCGGAGGTTTCGCCAAGGGGATCGTCTTGTTTCCTGCGGGAGGCGCC
>CAZCRA010000035.1:0-20221 GCA_964500945.1 uncultured Verrucomicrobiales bacterium
CGCGGTCCCTGCTGGGGTTTCTGGTCGGCGCCGCGGTGGTGGCGGGAATCGGGTTCGTCTGGCTGGAGTCGGTGCCGGCGTTCCGGCGGCTCGAATCGGTGAGGCTGGTGGGGGAAGTGAGCTTGGCGCAGTTCCTGATCGCGACGCTCGTGGCGCTGCTGACGGTGGTTTGCGCGCGGAATCTGCCTGGCGTGCTGGAGTTCGCGGTTCTGCGGAGGCTTCCAATGGACGCCGGGAACCGGAACGCGGTGTCGACACTGATCGGCTACGTCGTGGTGGTGATCGGGTTCGCCATGACGTTTCAGGTGCTGGACCTGGACTGGTCACAGTTTGGTTGGATTCTGGCGGCCCTGAGCGTGGGGCTGGGGTTTGGACTCCAGGAAGTGGTGGCAAACTTCGTCTCGGGGATCATTCTGCTGTTCGAGCGCCCGATCCGCGTGGGAGACATCGTGACCGTCGGAGAGGTCTCTGGAGTCGTATCGCGGATCCAGATCCGGGCGACGACCATCACGGACTGGGACCGGAAGGAGTTCGTGGTCCCGAACAAGGAGTTCATCACGGGGACGCTGAAGAACTGGACGCTGACGGACACGATCAACCGGATCGTGATCACGGTGGGGGTGGCCTACGGGAGCGACACGGAGAAGGCGAGCCAATTGCTCTTGGACATCGCGAATGAGCATCCCGAGGTGACAGAAGATCCGAAGGCGTTTGTGACTTTCGAGGGATTTGGCGACAGCGCGCTGACGATCATCTTGCGGTGTTACCTGGCGTCGCTCGACCACCGGATCCGGACGATTCACGAGCTGCACACCGAGATTCACCGGCGGTTTAACGAGGAGGGACTCGAGATCGCGTTTCCGCAGATGGACCTGCATTTACGGAGCGTGGATCCCGGGGTAAAGCTTTCGAAGGCGGATTGAGTCGTGGCTGGTCCGGCCAAAAAGTGATTGCATCAAGGGTGGCTTCGGATTTATTGACCTTCCCCTGGTTTCGGCTGCGATTTGTGGCAGATCGAGGGGAATTTGGGTAGGTTCCGGAGCGGTCAAACGGGGCAGACTGTAAATCTGTTGGCTTAGCCTTCGCAGGTTCGAATCCTGCCCTGCCCATTTCGCTAGCGGAGGAGGGCTTTGCGGACGGCTGGATCTGCGGTCCTTTTCTCAGCGGGCTGCACTGGTAGTCTATCCAACTTGAGTTGGAGGACAATTTCGGGGTCGACTATCGAAATTCTGGCGAATTCCGCCACGATCACTCGTTTGGTCAGGCATTAAATCGGCGTTGACGCACAACTAGTGCGATTTTTTTGCCTGGGTGATGTGGGGTGGGCGGAGGTAGATGGGCTCGATGGGGTGGGTGGTGGGTGGGCGCCAGGCGCTGGGGGGTTGCTCGGCCGCGATGCGCGCGAGGGTGGCTGCGGTAGGCTGGGCCGGTTGGATCCATGGGTGGTTCAGAGGGATGGCGGCGTCCATCGTGACGATGGGTTCTTGGCGGGTCTCGAGTTTGGCGATTTCCGCGAGGAAAGCGTCGCGTTCGAGGATGGAGGGCTCGCCGATCAGACGGTGCGCTTCAATCCGGGCCAGGTAGTAGGCTCCACGGCGGGCGTCACCGGCCACCCAGATGTCGCGCCCGAGGGTGGCGAAGGAAGGCCAACCGATGAGCGGCAGGTGGTGGGTCATGGCCAGCGCCGTGCCGACGGCGATCCCGACGCGGACGCCACCGTAGGAACCGGGACCCGTGCCGATGGCGATGCCCGTGAGGGACGAGCCGGAGTGGTCGAGGGCGTCGAGGGTTTTCTGGAGCGGGCCAAAGATGGCTGAGTTGTGGGCGCGATCGGAGTGGAATGCGGTTTCGAAGCGCCACTGCGCAGGGCACGGGTCGAGGAGGGCGAGACTGGCCTGGGGCGTGGAGGTTTCGATGGCGAGGATCATGGCCGTTCGATGGGGGAGAGGCGACGCTGACCGGGTGCCACGGTTTCCAACCGCCACCACTGGGCATGGCCGGGAATCAGTTCCGGAAAGCGGTCCGCCCACTCGACGAGAATTACCCCGTCGCGGTCGAGGTAGTCGTCCCAGCCGAGGGCCAAGAGTTCGCCGGGCGATTCGATGCGGTAGAAGTCGAAGTGGTAGAGCGGCAGACGTCCGGAAGGGTATTCCTGGACGAGGGCGAACGTCGGGCTGGTGACGTTTTCATGGGCGCCGAGCCCGGCGGAGATTCCTTTGCAGAGGTGGGTTTTGCCGGCTCCGAGATCGCCGGCCAGCGCCACGACATCGCCGGGACGAAGGCGTTCCGCCAGGTCTCGGCCGGCCCGAAGTGTTTCAGCTTCATCCACGAGGATGCGGGGCGAGGGATGGTTGGGTTCAGACGGAGGCACGGTAAGACGAGGAGGGTTTCCATTTGGTTCGGGCTGGGCATCAGCGGGAGCGGAAAGCGTCCCAACCGGTCGCCGGGAGCAGGCCGGCCTCCTGGTCGAGGGTGCCGATGGGCGTGAGTTCGAGGCCGGGAAAGCGATCCGCCCACGAGCGTTCGAGGGCCTCACGAACGTGCGGTGGCGTCGTGAAGAGCAGTTCGTAGTCTTCTCCGTCACCGATCGCTTGGAGCGGACTGCAACCGGGCGAGGCCGGGACTGCGTCCGTATCGAGCCGGAATCCGAGACCGGAGGCCCGGGCGAGGCGAGGGAGATCGGAGCCGAGGCCGTCGCTCAGATCCATCATGGCGTGAATGGGATGGTGGGCGGTCAACCATCGAGCTTCGGCGAGGCGAGGAGTGAAATCGAGGTGTTTGCCCGAATCGAAAGACCCTCCCAGGCGGCCGGTGACCCAGATCAGGTCGCCGTTTCGTCCGCCGGAGCGGCGGATGCAGCGGGCGTGCTCGATCCAGCCACTGAGTGAGAGGGAGATGACCGCGAGGTCCACATCGGCTGGAGGGCTACTGAGTTCTCCCCCGGCGATCCCGAATCCGAACCGCGCCGCAGCCCGCGCGATGCCTTCATACAGGCCTTCGAGCCAGCGGATCTCTCGATCCCGGGGAAGGACGACGGTGACCAGGGCGTGCTCCGGGTTTCCACCGCCCATCGCCGCGAAATCGGAGAGGTTTCGGGCAGCCACCTTCCATCCGGCTTGGACGGGATCGGTGTCCGGTTCGAAGTGGACGCGCTCGACGATGCAATCGGTCTTGAGGAGGCCGAGGCGTCCGGGATCGGGCAAGGCGAGGACGGCGCAATCGTCGCCCGGACCGTCGAGGGTATCGGGGCCGGAGGGGAGGTAGGGGAGCAGGCGATCCAGGAGGGCGTCCTCCCCGAGGTCGCGGAAGGTCTCAGCCATTGGCCGCCTCCGGAGTGAAGATGGTGATGACGATGTTCAGGGCGTTGAAGCCGGCGTGGACGAGGATGGGAACCCAGAGCGTTCCGGAGAGTTCGTAGGCCAGGATGAGAAGGGCGGATAGGACGACCAATGGGAGCAGGGCGGCGACGTTCGCATGGACGACAGCAAAGACGACACTGACGACGATGGCGGCGACGACAGGTTGGAGGTAGCGCTTCACCGCTGGGTAGAGAAAGCCGCGGAAGAGCAGTTCCTCGGTGATGGGGGCGAAGATGGCGGCCGTGACGAAGACGGTCATGCGGAAGCCGATGTCCTGGTTTTCGCGGAGCATTTGGATGGACTCCTGAGGGCTGGCTTCTCCGATGAGGCCGGTGATCCAGCTTTGCCAGACCCACATGACGAGGAACGTGATGAGGGTGGAAGCGACGAAGGCGGGCACGACCCACTTCGTGAGGGCGCTGAGGTCGTGGCGTTCCAGGCCGAAGAGGTCGACGAGGTTGATGCGGCGCACGCCTCCGAGGTAAACGAGAACGCCCGCGACGATGAAGATGAGAAAACGGGCGGCGACGTTTTGCTCGGGGTAGGTGGCCGAGAGCGAGAAGACCAGCATCAGGATGGTCGCGGTGAGAAACTCCGGCAGGCCGAATTGATCGGTTCGGACCTGGCCGAGTGGGCGGGAGGCCACGACGTAGGCCTGGAGCTGCGGGATGCGCGCGGCGAGAAGGGCGACACCGAAGAGCAAAAGGGAGAGGTTGGCGGCATCGATGAGGAGATGCTGTTCGGCCAGCGACATGGGAATTCCTAAACCGGAAACGGGGCCGGGGCCAGTTTTTGGGGAGCCGGGACGTCGGTTGCGGCGACTGGGCTTCGCGGGGCGCGTGTTTCAAACGCCGGTGGGCGGATGTGCCGGCGCCACGCCGGGAGTTGCGGGAGCAGCGGGAGGGATCAGTCTTCCGCGGCCGGATAGGTGTAGAGGCCGGCGTCGAAACCGTTCTGGTCACCCTGAGCGGTGAGTTCGACGGCCAGGACGTTTTTGCCGTTGCGCAGCAGGGCGGATGCCTGGGGCAGGGCGAAGTGCTCGTAGTGTTTGGCCTCCTGGGTTTCCAGCTTCAGGAGTTCACGTCCGTTCAGCCAGAGGCGTGCGGGCGAGCCGGCGTAGACCTTGATGCTGAGCACGTCAGGGGTTTGGTCGAGGGTGAAGGAGCGGCGGAGCCGGAGCTTTTCGGTTTTCCAAGGCGTGCCGGTGCCGAGGTCCGGGGCCAGGGCGCCGTTTTGGAAAGGGGCGCGGCCCTCTTTCCACGCTTCATCGTCGAAGTCGAGGGCGGTCCAGTCTTCATCCGACGGTGGAATGAGGTCCGTGTAGCGCCAGATGTGGGGGCGGAGCTCCGAATCCTCCAGGATGAACTCCGCGGGCGCGTCCGGATCCGTGGCGTAGAGACCGGCGTGGAGTTCGCGAAGGGCGGCGACGGGGAGTTTCACGACTCGGCGGTCATAGGTGATGAGCCCATTGACCTCGTTTTCGACGTCGGTGGTTTGGGTGTAGATGGCGCCGCTGAGGCCCAGGTGGATCATGGGGCGAAGGCCATCGATGAGGTAACGGTAGTGGTCGAAGAGGGCGGCCGGAGTTTCGCTGGTGCCGTAACCGCGTTTCTCGCCGTCGTCGGACCAGAGGTGGCCGGGCAGGGAGAGGCCGAGTCCGCCGAACTCGCCCAGGACGACGGCGCGGCCGGGGTTTTCCTCGGCGGGTTCCATGGCGGGACCGGGGTAAGCGTGGAGGTCTTTGATTTGGCCCGACCGGCGATCTCTCCAACCGCTGGCGGAGTTCACGAGGCGGGAGGGATCGTGATCCATCATCCATTTCGTGAGCGGAATGGTGTCGTGCTGCCCCCATCCCTCGTTGTGGAGGACGTACATGACGACGGAGGGGAAGGGCTGGGTGAGCTGCATCATGTCCTCGAGTTCCTCCTTGAACTGCTCGGCTGACTCCTTTGGGCGGTCCCAATCCGGGCGTCCGGCCTTGACCCATCCGGTGGAGAAGGGGTGGGCGGTCGGCATGTCCTGCCAGACGAGGATCCCGAGGCGGTCGCAATGCGCGTAAAACCGGGCGGGTGCGACCTTCGCGTGTTTGCGGATCGTGTTGAAGCCCATGGCTTTGGTTTGCTCGATGTCGAAGAGCAGCGCAGCGTCGGACGGTGGTGTCAGGAGGCCATCTGGCCACCAACCCTGGTCGAGAAAACCGTAGTGGAAGAGGGGTTCACCGTTGAGCAGCATGCGGGCGTGGCCCTGTTCGTCGTGCCCGAGTTCGATCTTCCGCATGCCGAAATAGCTGCTGACGGCATCCACGACCTCACCGAAGCGGACAAGCTGGACTTCGAGCCCGTAGAGGAAGGGGTCGTCTGGTGACCACAGACGGATCTCCGCCAATTCCAGCTCCAATTCCTGGCCGGGCCGGCCATCGACGCGGGCGACTTCCCGCATGCCTTCGGTGGCGACGACGCGGACGGTTTCTCCGGACAGGCCCCGCCCGTGCACGGTGATGGCGAGATGGCCGTCATCGACGTTCGGGGTGGTCTCGAGCCGCTCGATGGACGCCTCGGGGACGGGTTCGAGCCATACGGTTTGCCAAATGCCGGTGACGGTGGTGTACCAGATCCCGCGGTTTCGGCGAACTTGTTTTCCCCGTGGCTGGGAACCGGTTTCCGAGGGGTCCCAAACGGCGACGATCAATTCGTTCTCTCCGTCCTGGAGAGCGCCGGTGACATCAAACGAGAAGGGGTCAAACCCTCCGCGGTGCCAGCCGATCTCGGTGCCATTGACCCAGACGGTCGCTTCCCAATCGACGGCATCGAAATGGAGGAGGATCCGTTCACCGGCGGGGCGCTCGAAGGTCCGGCGATACCAAAGTCGTTGGCTGGGTGACACGCGCCGCTGGACGCCTGAGAGCTGGGATTCGGCGGCGAAGGGGACACGGATGGTGCCCTCCCACTGGGCAGGGGGAGCGGTTTCGTCGCGCGGAAGGATGGCATAGTCCCAATCTCCGTTGAGATTCACCCAGGCGGGCCGGACCATCTGTGGGCGGGGGTATTCCGGCCAGGGCTGTGAGTTGAGAGCGTCGGCAGCCCAAGGCGTTTTGAGAGAACCGTAGATCTCATCCTCCGCGGCCACTGAAGCGGCGGCCGCGAGGGCTAGAAAGGGGGCGATCCACCTGCAGGCCGCTCCGTCAGCGAACGGGCGGGGTGACTTCTTGAACCAGCGATCCGTGCTCCTCATGGGTCAGCAGAATCGCGAAGCGGCGGACCTGGTCAAGTTCGTTTGTATTCAATCTGGTGTAATCGAATTTTCCGCGCAGGCCGGTGTATCCGTCCTTGTAGAAACGGACCGAGCCATCGGAGAACCGGGCGTAGACTTTCACGTAGGTGCCGGGCAGGGGTTGGTTCGAATCCGCGTGGCGGACCTGCACGTTCCCGAATGCCTCGGCAAAGGAGGCGTCGAGTGCATGGGCGAAATACGTCTGGGCTTGGCGGCGTCCTCCGGCGAGCGCCTCGACGAGGACGTTTTTCGAGCGGAACGCTTCCGGGAGCGGGGTGGAGAAGTTTCCGGAGCCGTCGAGGTCGAAGGACAGGGCTCGATTCGGCTGGATCATGGAGAAACGGCGGCTGTCGCCAGCCACGAAGGGATCGGTGCTGAAGAGGAGTTCCAGGTCCATCTCGTAGAAGTGGAGGGCGACCTGACGGATGTTTCGATAGGACACCCGGATTTCTCCATCTTCGACTTCGAGCGAGAAAGTGGGTTCGGTGGAAGCCAAGCGGTCCTGATTCTGGTCCCGATCGGTTTCGTCCTGCGCGGCGGCGGCGGCGCCACCGATTTCATCGAGTTGAGCCAGCACGTTCCGGAACTTATTCCGCCAGCGGATCACACCGTAATCGGCATAGGGTTCCGCCACCGCCCGGGCCCGGTCTGGTTCGTTTCGATAGAATGCCGTGTAACAGGTGAGGTAATCGTATTGGATGCGCTCCGCGACTTGATCCGGATCGACTTGGTCGTAGTGGGACAATCCTTCATCGATTCGGTCCTGGAGCAGTAGATAATACGCGGCGGTGAGGTGATCTTCACTGGAAGGTGCCGAGGTGAGCTGGAGGACTTCCAGGAACTGCCGGTATTGGTTCCAAAGGTCGTCGTTGAGAATACGGTGCTTGGAACCGAGACGATGGGCGCGAGCGTTTGTGAACGGTGCGTATTCGAGGTGTTGATAGCGATGGCGCTGGACCGGGTCCGAGACGACGAGGGGCGAGTCGATGCGCCGTCCGGCCCGGTCGAGAAAGGTCTCCTGGAGGAGGAGATAATCGCGTGCAGGCCCGGGGCGATCGTGTTTGATGGCATAGCTCCAGAGGACCGGTTGCTGGACGCCCCGGCGGGTAAGGATGGCGATGGTTTGATCGAAGAATTCCGCTTCTTTCATGCGCCAGGCGATCTTCGCGAGATCGATCCGGCCGAGGTTGATGTCTTGGAGGAAGGCCAGAACGTCGTCATTGGAACCGTATTGGCTGAGATAAGACCAGGAGGCCGTGTCGGATTCGGTGAGTTCCTCGACGACGTTGAAGGTGAAGGGATCAGCAGCGGCGATTCGCTGGTCGTCCCCGAGGATCTGCACGGGATAATGCGGTGCCTCCATCCCGGCGGCAGGGAAATAGAAGTGATACTCGAAGCGCATTGTCTGGAAAGATTCGATCACGACTTTCCGGTTATGAAGAAACCGGCTGTTCTGGAGCGGGAGCGATCCTTCGGGAATTTGGGTCAGGAGATCGATGTGACGGCGGGCCGAGGAGGGATTGGTCATGACGATTTGACAACCGTAAGCTTTCCCGGCCTGAAATTCGGTGGTGATGAAGCGGTCGATGCGCTGACCGTTTTCCATGTCGTAGCGATTTTCCGGGTCGAAGAAGTTCTGGCTGACGAGGAGCGGGACGGGATCTGCGGCGTCCGCGGTGGATTCGATTTCCTGATAGAAGACGATGGCGGGCGAACCGGCGGTGATCTTCAAGGCGCCGTCCTCGACGCGCACCTCGTGCTCGCCGGCATGGTCCGGGAGGTCGAGGAGAGCCATTGCGAGGGCCATTTCGCTGAAGTTTCGGGTGGCGTGCGTGAAATGGGGGGAGAAGAAGCGTCCTTCGCCGTTCCAGGCGGCATAATCGCGCCAGAAAGCATTGACCGTGATGTGCGACGCCACCTGCTGTTCAATGGGGACGCGGTAGTAGTTGTTTTCGGCCCAGACCTTGGCGGCGTCCTGTTTTTGATAGAGTTGACTTTGACGCTTGCGGATTGAGCGGAGGCTTTGATCCGACATCATTCCGAGGCGATCGAGGGCTTTGGCTTTCTTGGCGAATTCGACCGTGCCTTCCTTCAGGGCGTTCTGGCTTCGGCCGTTGGCTTCTCCAGCCGTAGCTGGGGCAGGTGGTGCTTCTCTCCGGAGGACATCTCTGCCGGGAGGTGCCGCGGCGAGGCTGGGCTTCGCGCGATCCCATTGCTTTTCTCTTTCGAGCGAGAGCTCCAGTTCGTCGAGTTCCAGATTTTCGAAGGCCTGGCTTCCGAGAACGGACTCGAAGAGCTGGTCGTCCCGGCTCGGGTCGGGCGGGAGGAGTTCGAAGGCGTCGCGCACATGGCGGAGGATGGCCGCTTCGTCTTCACCGCCGAGCCGGCGCGCGAGGAGGCATTTTTCGGCGATGTTCAGGCGGCTGAACTCGAAGGGTTGCAGGTAAGCCGAGAGATCGGTTTCGAGAAGGTAATGATCGAGGAAGGTCTTGTGCCGTTTGTTGGCGATGTAAGGCCTTACGATCTCGGTGAAGAAGTCCGGATCCCGCCGGAAAAGGAAGAAGTGGAGTTCGTGGCAGGCAAACTCGGAATATTTTTCGCGTTTGCTCTCCGCTGGGAGTTGGCGCCACTGCGCGAGGAAGCTGAATTCGTCGAGATGGCGGTCACCGGTCAGCGAGATCCAGATCGGCAGGATGTCACCGGGATCACCGATGACCCGGAAATCGGTCGAGCTGAGTTCCAGCGTTTCGCCTTCGCCGAGCGGGGCGGCTTGGCGAGTGCGCGCGAAGGCCTCGTTCGGGTTCAGAGCTTCGGCCTGGCGGAGGTCGCGGAATTCCGTTTCCTGTTCTTCGCGGAAGAAATCGACCGAAACCAGTTGAGTGGGATCGCCGGCGACGATGCGGACCCAGTGCCGGTCGCCGAGTTGTTCGAGTGGGATTGAGAGGGTGCCGTCTTCATCTGGTATGAGGTTGGTTAGGACGGCGGCGGGATTGGTGAGGAAATCGACGCTGGGATGTCCCTCTTCGAAGCGGGAGTCCCGGGTGTCCGGTGCCATCTCCTCATCCCGAGCGGCTTGCGGTTCGCCCTTGGCATCGTAGCTGGTGCCCTCAGCCGCTTCCCGGGTGGTGGTTTGGCTGGTGCGGAGTTCCCAGGGATTCAGGATGAGGCCGGGACGTTCCAGGCGGTTTCCGGGCCAGGTCGTTCCCTGTCGCCGCTCGAGGATGTAGCGGTGTTCCTCTTCGAGAAGACGGCCGGAGACGTAGGCGTTTGCGTGCTGAGCGCGCAAAAGGGTGGACGAACCGGGGCTGGGGACGGTTCCAAGCCGGGCCCAGGGGTCATGTTCGGGGAAAAACCGGTCGGCCAGGACGTGAACGCGGGTCAGGTCCGTGGGGTTGGTGATTTTCAGCACGAGGTTGGCCCCCTCGGTGGCGATGGAGTGGATCGAGGTGGCGAGGAGGAGCGGTTGCTCCACGGCGCGCGCGCTGCCGACGATCCAGCCCTGGCGTTCCTCGCCTTCGACCACGCGGATGGTGAGGGAGCGGCCGAGTTCACGGAAGTGAAGGCGATGGTCGCCGGGTTCGAGACCGGTGATGACGAGTTCGCCCGGTTCGAGGGCGATGCGTTCGAACTGATCGGCGAGGAGGCGGTCTTGGCGCAGCGAGAAGAGCGCGAGGGTTTCGCGGTTCAATTCGGCGAGACCCTGCGGGGCGGGGAGGCGAACGGGTTCACCGGCGCGAGCGGGGATCAGGCCGGGCCAGGTGCGTTTGCCTGGGCGGGGCAAGGTCCAGGAACGCTCCCGGGCGCCGGGGGCCAGCGCCTTCACGGTGGCGATTTCCACGAGATGACCCAAGCCGATCCGGCCGCTGGCATCCGTCTTGAGCGAGACCCGGCGTTCGACGGTGTAGTCGCGGTGGGTGAAAGCGAGGCTGACGGGGGCATCGGCGACGGGTTCGCCGTTTTTTCCCAGCAGCTCGAGCACCCAATCGTCCGCAAATCGTGTGAGGAAAACGGCACGGGTGAGGCTGGTTTCGTCGATGGCATTGATCGCGAAATCATGTTCGTCACTGGCGTCGACCCGTTCGCCGTCGGTCACTCGTTCGATTTTCGCCGCGAGTTCGACCGAGACCTGGCGAAGGCGATCCGGGACATTGAACGAGTGCGTGATGGCGTTTCCGGCGGTGATGGGTGCGTCGAGGGGGATCTGGGTCGAGGCCGTCACGCCGTCGAGGGTTTCGGTGACGATGCGCAGTTCCGGCTGTTCGAGGCGCTCCAGGGAGGTGGGGACGCCCGCGACAGTGAGCACGGGGCGGGCGATGATCGTGGCTTTGGCGCGGGCGATGAGCTGTTCGCGGTCAATATGGATCCCGGCGTGGAGCTGGTATTGTTCCGCGGCGTGATGGAGCCGAGCCAGGGAAGCGAAGCCGTTTGCCTCCAACACGACGGTCTTTTCGCCCGGGCGATCCGTGAAGGGCATCAGAACGACGCCGTCGTCGCCGGCCGGGAAGCGTTTGCCGCCCATCCAAACCGCACCGCTCTCGACGGGAAGACCGTCGCCATCGAGCAGCCGGATCGCATGGCCCGCGGAGGTGATTTCCTCGATCATCTCGAGGGAGCCCTTGCGGATGAGGGCGCGCGAGCTTTTTCCACCACCGATGAATTCGAGCACCCAGACGCCGGGGCGATTCTCGATCTCGGGGAACTCGAAGGTCTGCTCCGAGCTGAGGATGGGCGGTTGTTCGAAAGTGGCGACACGTTGGACGTTCGGCACCAGGCCGTCGAGGTCGATGGAGGTGTCGATCTCCCGCTGCCGGTCGAGGTAGACGTTCAGGGCGTTGACTTCGTAAACGCGGATCTCGAGGCGTGGAACGTTTTTAAGGCGGGCCCGGATGGAAACGGCTTCATCGATGGCGAGGCGGTGGGGATTTCCGTGGACGAGTTCGATGTCGACCCGTTCGCGTAGGGCTTGCACGCGACCCGGGCCGAGAAGGGAGAACCACTTTTCGGCGTCGCCCTGACCTGACGTGAGCATGACTTCAGCCCACAAGGGCTCGAGTTGATCTTCGCGGATGTAGTCGCGGAAAGGATCCGGATTGGGATTGGCGCGGAGGAGTTCGCGGAGGAAGCTCCAGACGAGTTCGCGATCGTCGCTGACCGGTGGGAGGCCAGTCAGCTGGAAGAAATCCGTGTCGAGGACGGCCGTCACGCCGCGAAACTTCGGTTGGTTGAGGAAAGCCGGCTCGATGTAGGACGCCTGGCGCGGGAGGGCGAGGTAAGCGAGAAACAAGTCGCGGTCGAATTCGCCGCGGGACCGCTGGGTGCGGAGGAGATGAGCCAAGACGTGGGTTTTCAGCGAGTTCTGGGCGGGATCGAGGTCTTTAACGAAGTCCCAGGCGCGCGCGAGGTAGGCTTCGCGAGCGGCCAGATCGAAGCGCCACTCGACGTCGTCGTTTGGACGAAACCGGAGCAGGCGTTCCCGGAGGTAGTCGCCGTCCCGAAGGACATCCGCCCGTTTGCGGGCGAGTTCGATGAGTTGGGTTTCGGTCAGCCTGGAGTGGATGGGGAACTCTCCGAAACCTCGGCTTTCCCGGCGGTCGAGGTCCCTGGCGATTCGGTCGACGATTTGCGGGTAGTCGGGCCACTGGAGCCGGCGCAGTAGGTCGCGCTCCTGCTCGACTTTCAAATCGACCGGGTTCCGCGCGAGGTGGTCGAGGCCGGTCGGGGTGAACCGGTCCAGCAGGCGGGAGGAACGGAGGCTATCGCGCCGGAAGCTCTCGCGCGAGACCTGAGCGGGATCGAGGGAGGTGGGAAGGTTTGGGGCCTGGCCACGCCGTTCCTGCTGGTGATCGAAGCGGAGGCCGAGGCGATCCTGGATAAACTCCAGCGCTTCGGCCGGGGCGGTTTCGTAGCGGAGGAGGGCCCGGCGATGAAGGATTTGATCCCGGAGAGGCGAGTTTTCCCGTCGTTCCTCCCACTGGTGGAGGGTTTGTTCCTGATCTCCCCAAGCACCGTTCTGCTCATGGACAAGGCACTGATAAAAGTAGAAGTCGTCGGTGCCGGGGACGAGTTCATCGAGCAAGCTCGCGCGGTCGTTGCTGAGAGCGAAGCGCTCGATCCAGCCGATTTCGCGGCCTTCGTCGGCATCGAGGGGCGAAGGGGGCATGAGCATCATGAGAGGGAAGAGGAGGATCGGGGACCAGGTTTTTTTCACGTGTTTGGCGGTTTGGGTTGAGGGCCTGCAACGAAAGAGCCACTACACCGTCTGCTGGTTCTTTTCCCTGCTGCGGGCGTTGGAAATCAGCTCGAATAGCTCGCTATACTCCGCTCATTTCCGCCGTGGCAGCAGGGAAAACTCCCGCGCATCTTTGGCAGACTTTTTTCGTTGCAGACCCTAAGGTCGACCGGAGGCGCAGTTCGTCCTCCAAGGTGTTGAACCGCCCGGCGTCGATTTCTTGGCAGATTATCTCAAACTTCACTTCGTGATCTTCCTTTGGGGGTTCACGGCGATCCTGGGGAAGCTGGTGGATCTGCCGCCTGTCGAGTTGGTGCTGTACCGGGTGATGCTGGCTGGAGCGGGACTGTGGGTCATCCTGCGTTTGCGGCGGATTTCGACGCGGTTATCGCCGAGCGCCGCGCTAGAACTCTTGGGAACGGGACTGCTGCTGGGGCTCCACTGGGTGCTCTTTTTCCTCTCAGCCAGGTTGTCTCACGTGTCGGTTTGTCTCGTGGCTTTGGCGACGACGGCGCTCTGGACGGCGATCCTGGAGCCGCTCATGGTGCGGGGCCGGCGAATCCGGATTTATGAATTCGGCTTCGGCGCGATCGTTCTGGCCGGGATCGGCTTCATTTTCCAAGGGGATTTCACCCACGGACTGGGCTTTGCGGTTGGGATCGGAGCGGCCCTGGCGGGAACGCTGTTCTCGATCCTGAACGGCCGGTTCGCGCAGCGAATCCATCACCAGGTGATCTCACTTTACGAGATGCTGGGAGCGCTGCTGTTCTGCGCGGCGAGTCTGCCGGTCTCCGCGCGCTTTTTGAGCGGGGGAGAGGGTTTCGACCTGCGTCCGAGTGCGGTGGAATGGGTTTGGATCGCGCTCTTGGCGGGGGTGTGCACGCTGTATGCCTATTCGACCTACGTGGAGCTGCTGAAGCGGCTTTCGGTCTACTCGATCAACCTGGCCTACAACCTCGAGCCGGTGTATGGGATCCTGCTGGCCGTGGCGCTTTTCGCGGAGCACGAAGTGTTGGGGGCACGCTTTTTTTGGGGAGCGGCGGTGATTCTTGGGGCGGTCCTGTTTCACCCGGTGGTGGAGAGGCGGAGCAGAGGCGTTCGCGCCATTTGATTTCTATTAATAGTGTGGTAGTTATAATAATGCGCGTCCCCTCCACCTCGTCCCGGTGCAAAGCGTTTGGGCTGCTCGAATTCGTCGTCGCTCTCGTGGCGGTGGCCGTGCTGGCGTTCGTGGCCTACCGCGCGTTTGGCCGCGTTTTCGAGACGTCCCATCTCCAGCGGTTGGAGTCGGAGATCACCGTGTTGAACGTCGGTGTGGAGGTTTTTCTCGGACGGGGTGGCGACTTTCGCGGGGTGCATAGTCCCCAGGCAGCGCTGGAGCGCATGCAGGCGTTTCAAGCCGAGCGACGCGGGCTGGAACTGATCGATCCGAATCTTCGGGCACGCATGTTGGATTTCGAGGATTTGGAATCGGACGTGCCGCGAATCGTATGGGACCGGACGGTGGATCGTTTCGCCATCACCGATTCGGGGCCCGGGGTGGCTTCGTTCTTTGTCGATGACGCCGCTTCAAGCCGCCGGACGGTTCGAGGGGCGAGCGAGTCGACTGGCTCGATGCCGGCGTCCAAAGGCCGCTTGTCGACGCTGCTGGCGCCGAGGTTGGAGCCGGCAGGAGGGAGCTATCCGGCCGAGGCGTATCCTCTGGAGGTGCGGATCGTGAATCCAAATCCGGCTTTCTCGACCTGGGTCGAGGTGGCACGAAATGGCGATGCTTTCGAGACCTACACGGGCCCGATTCGAGTGGAGGCCGGGACAGTACTGGAGGTGGTGGCGGGCGGGGATGGGAGTCTGTGGAAGCCCAGCCGGGCGGTGGAGGCGGAGTATCGGTGATCGGACGGCTGGGGGGGACGCGCCTGGTGGTGGCAAAGCCTGAGGGCAGGCCTCGGCGGCGGAAGGACCCATCCGCCGAACGTCAAAGTTTGGCGGGAATGCCTTTGACGGGGGCGACAGGGGCGAAGTCGGCCGGGTTGACGGACTTTGGCAGGCGGTCGAAGCGGCGGTAGCCGAGGCGGTCGAAGTCCTCGGCGTAGATTTCGTTGGCGAGGTCGAGGCACTCCTGGTCGTAGAACTCGGCAAAACGCTCGGAAGCCTTCGTGGCGTGGGGCGCGTGGTGAGCGACGTCGCTATGACCCAGGCGTTCCACAACGGAGCGGAGGTCCGCCTCGAGATTTTCGAAACGTCCGGCGAAATTGAACGGGATGGCATCGAGCATGCACTGATGGACCTGGGGTCGCCAGTGGCGGTCCATGGCCGTGAGTTGCTGTTGACGGACGCCCCGTAGGAAATCGGCGAAGCTCACGGGCTCATCGCGAGTCTCGGCTGGGCGGCCGAGCGCGGTGAGGATGGCGAGTTTTTCGGCGCCCGGGCCGCGCATTTTGTCGAGGAAGGCGGAGAGGGTGCGGGTGTAAGGATTGCGGACGAAGAGGAAAGCGAACCAGTTTCCGGCGCGCAACCGATTGGGGAAGCCGGGGATTTGTCCGGGCAAAAGGAAAGGGGAGAAATCGCGGGCGTGAACGAACTGGCTGTCGAGTTCCAAGGCCGGATCCTCGAGTTCCATGCGCTGAAGGGACAGCTTGATGGTGGAACAGGCGACCTTCGGGTTTGAGACGTAGAGGAAGCGGTTTTTCAGGGAGAGGAAGACCTGACGGTTGGCCGTGGCGGGTTCCAGGATGGGGGAAAGGAATCCCGTGCGGTGTTCGAGTTCGGTTCGCTGCGGTCCCGTTTTCCCGAGGATCTCGCGCAGGCGATCTCGATCAGCGATGAGGCTGGTGCGCTGGGCTTTGAGGGAGTCGACGCGACCCTCGAGGTCCTGAATTCGCTGATGGGCGGCGCGCAGGAAGGGAACGTGTCGCAGGAAATCGGTGTTCATGAAGGGGCCAACCGTGGACCGGGAGGCGGTGTCCTGATCGCTGCCAAATCTTGCACGGCATCGCACAAGCCAAGCGTGGTTGCAAGCCGAGGCGGGTGTTTCGTGGTTGCCAGTGAGTTGGGTTAGTCTCCTGGAAGCGGTGTGGCAGACAACGCCCCTGTTGGAAATCGGTTCGACAGGTGGTATGGGTCGTGTTGGGAACATGGGGTCGACCGCGTCAGAGAAAAAGGATTGGCCGCGCGCCGAAGAGGTCTTCCGGTGGGTGGTGGAGGCCGCGCCTTCAGGGATCGTGGTGGTGGATAAGAATGGCCGGGTCGTGTTAGTGAACCGGGCCGCCGTCAAGGTATTTGGGTATGCGCGTGAGGAGTTTCTCGAGCTGACGGTTGAGGAGCTCGTGCCAGAGCGGTTCCGGACGAGGCACGAATCGTATCGGACCGGTTTCCACGAAGAGCCGGAGACGCGGGTGATGGGAGCGGGGCGGGATTTGTTCGCGCTGCGAAAGGACGGGACGGAATTTCCGGTCGAGATCGGGCTGACACCGGTTCAGACTCCGGCCGGGCGTTTGGTGGTGAGTTCAGTCGTGGACATCACGCAGAGGAAGGAGGCGGAGAGGGAGCGCTCGCGCTATGCGGAGGAATTGGAGCGGAGCAATGCGGAGCTGCGCAGTTTTGCCTCGGTGGCATCGCACGATCTTCAGGAGCCATTGAGGAAGCTGTCGACCTTTGCGCAGCGATTGGACGACCGGTGCCGGGATCAACTCGACGAGCGCAGTCAGGATTATCTGGAACGGATGTTGGATGCGACGCACCGGATGCAGGGGTTGATCAGCGATTTGCTGGCTTTTTCGCGGGTCACGACAGGTGCGAGTCCCTTCGAGGAAGTGGATTTGAACGAGATCGTTCGGACGGTGTTGATCGATTTGGAGGTGGCCGTGGAAGAATCGCGAGCGGAGGTCGTGTGCGACCGCCTGCCGGTGGTGGAGGCGGATCCGGCGCAGATGCGTCAGCTCGTGCTGAATTTGCTATCGAACGCCATCAAATTCCGGCGTGAGGGGGTGGCGCCCCGGATCGAGGTGGGTTTGTCGAAGACCGAGCCTGGCTGGGTGGGTTTTGAGGTGCGGGACAACGGCATCGGGATCGAGGAGGAGTATCGGGAGCGGATCTTTGAGATCTTCCAGCGGTTGCACGGCCGGAACTCGTATCCCGGGACGGGCATGGGTTTGGCCATTTGCCGGAAGATCGTGGATCGCCACGGGGGACGAATCGAGGCTCAGGGGGCGTCGGGAGGTGGCGCATCCTTCCGTGTTCGGCTTCCGCGCCGCCAAGCATCGAAGGGAGGAGGCAAATGAGCGACCACAGCAAGCGCTGCATTCTCTTGATGGCGGACGATGACGCCGACGACCGGCTGTTGGTGCGGGAAGCTTTCGAGGAGAGTGGGTTCAACGGCAGTTTCGCGTTCGTCGAGGATGGTCAGCAGTTGCTGGACTACTTGTGGCGGAGGGGCAATTACGATGGGCAGGATGCCTCCTTGCCGGACCTCATACTGCTCGATCTGAACATGCCTCGGAAGGACGGCTACGAGGCGCTGGCGGAAATCAAGAAATCGGAGCTGTGCCGGCGGATCCCGGTGGTGGTGTTGACGACGTCCGATGCGGAGGAAGACGTGATTCGCACTTACGACCTGGGGGTGAATTCGTTCATCACGAAGCCGTCGGATTATGAGTCGCTTCGAAGGGTGGCGGATGCGCTGAAGAGTTACTGGCTGGAGACGGTGAAGTTGCCGGGTGAGCACTAGAGTGCGTTTAATGAGTCCGGCGGCCGTGCAAGGAAAGAGAGGATCTAAATAAATGGCTTCGCAAATCTTGAAGACGCGGACCTTTTTACCGTCAGTTTCGTTCCCATTTCCCGCCGTGAGGGAGCTCATCTCTGGGAAATGGCGCCTTGCTGACGGCAAAAATGCCTCGCGGCACGCCTCACCGGATTTATTAAACGCACCCTAGAGTATGGCCGGGTAGATCGCTTCTGACGATGACTTGGGACGGCATCAAGGTTCTGCTGATCGACGACGATGAGGACGAGTTCGTTCTCATGGAGGACTTTCTTGGGGCGGACGACAGCGAGGGGTATTGCTTGGAGTGGGAGCCGGAGTATGAGCGCGCCCTGAAGCGTCTGCGGGAGGGAGGATACGACGTGTATTTGGTGGACTTCCAACTGGGGAGACACAACGGGCTCGAGTTGCTGCATGCGATTCGGCAGGAGGGGCTGGACCGGGCGGTGATCATGCTGACGGGGATGGGGAACGAAGCGATCGACGAGGCCGCGCTCGGGGCGGGGGCCTACGATTACCTGGTCAAGAGTGATATTTCTCAGCAGACGCTGAAGCGCTCGATCCGGTATGCAGCGGAACGGCACCGCGTGGAGGTGGATCTCAAGCGTCACGCCGAGATGCTGGCAAACGTCCACGATGCGGTCTTCACGCTGGGACCTTCGGGGATTATCGAGACCTGGAATGCCCGGGCGGAAACGGTCTTCGGTTTCACGGCGGAAGAGGTGTTGGGGAACCACGTCAAGATGCTTCTGCCGGAGGATGACCAGGAACGGTTTGAGGCGCGGACGTATCCGGCACTGCTCCGGGATGAGCAGCTCGAGTTCGCGGTGTGGTGTCATCACCGGTCGGGGAGGCGGATTGCGCTGGCCATCCGGGCGCAGCTGCTCAAGAGCCCGGCGGGGGAGGCGTTTGGTGCGTTGATCTGCGCCAATGACATCACCGAGCAGAAGCGATTGGAGCAGATGGTGGTGGAGGTTTCGGAGAGCGAGCAGCGGCGCATCGGTCAAGACATCCACGACGATCTATGCCAGCAACTGGCGAGTATCGGCTGTCTGTCGAAGGTGCTGGAGAAGCGGCTGAGCGAGGTGGATTCCGAGGCGGCCTCGCAGCTGAACGAAATCGGCGAGATGGTGTCACTGGCGAACCAGCGGGCCCGCGAGATTGCCCGCGGGCTGGTGCCATCGGTGTTGGAAACGGAGGGACTTCCTGGAGCCTTGGAAGCGCTAGCTTCTCGAACCCGCCGGGCGTTTGGCGTGAACTGCGCCTGCCATTGCGACGAGGCCCTGTATCTTGAGGATCCCGAGATGGCGTCGCATTTGTATCGGATCGCTCAAGAGGCGGTGAGTAATGCGGTAAGACATGGTCATCCGGCGGAGGTGCTGGTGGAATTGATCCAGCATGACGATGCGGTGGTGCTGAGTGTGAAGGACGACGGCCAGGGGATTCGCAACCCCGAAGTGGCCTCGGGAATTGGGATGCTCACCATGGCGAGCCGGGCCGAGAGCCTGGGCGGGAGTCTCGACATCCGGACGGGAAGAGGTGAGGGGACCCAGGTGACGTGCCGGATTCCGGCGCGGAATGAGGAAGCCGTGACGATCGATGCGTAAGATCTTCATCGTCGATGACCATCCGATCATGCGCTATGGCCTGACGGCGCTGATTCAGGTCGAGCCCGACCTGATGGTTTCCGGTGAGGCCGGCACGGCGCGGGAGGCGCAGGAGCTCCTGGCCCGGGAGTTGCCCGATCTCCTGGTGGCCGACATTTCCCTGCCGGACAAACACGGTCTGGAATTCGTCAAGGATTTGAGGGCCTTGCATCCGGATTTGCTGATTCTGGTCGTTTCGATGCATCCCGAGAAACTTTATGCGGAGCGGGCGCTTCGCGCCGGGGCGAAGGGCTACGTCATGAAGGATGAGGCGCCTGGGAACCTCGTGAACGCGATTCGTCAAGTTTTGAGCGGCGGGGTCTTCGTCAGCGAGGCGATTTCCTCACGGATTCTCCAAAGCTTTGCGGGTGGGTCGCATCGGAAGGGGCCTGCCGTGGAAGCGCTGACGGATCGCGAACTCGAAGTGTTCCGGCTGATCGGCGAGGGGCGCACGGGCAAAGACATCGCGTCGGTCTTGACGATCAGCCCCAGGACGGTGGATGCTCACCGGGCGCACATCAAAGAAAAGCTCGGCTTGAGGGACGGGAATGATTTGGTGCACAAAGCAGTGCGCTGGGTCGAAACGGGTGAATTGTGCTAGTGTGGTGAAAGCCAAGTTCGTCACAAAATTGAAGAAAGGAACTTTTTGGGATGTGCCTCCCGGCGGTCGGGATTTTTGGATTGCGCGGCCCTTTTCTTCAGCTTCTGCGTTGCTCTTTGGTCACTGAGCTAGGCCTAAACGGAAGGAAAAAAGACAATGAATCAAGTTAACTCGGGAGCATGGTTGGCGGCGCTGGGATTTGGGGTGTTGGCTGGGTTGAGTGGCTGCATCCGGCTCCAGGGCGTGCCTGACGTGATTGTGCAAATTCCGGCGGAAGCCCTCGCGGCACCGGCGCCGGCTGCGCCCGGAACGCCTCCGGTAGATTTCACCACCCAAATCAAACCGCTCCTGGAATCGAAA
>CAZCRA010000035.1:20231-29663 GCA_964500945.1 uncultured Verrucomicrobiales bacterium
CGAAATGCCTGGGCTGTCATCACGGGCAATCGAACTTCAACACGTTGCCAATGACCCGGCGCGAGTATCTCATCAAGGGCGCGGATGGGCGGCAACTGGTGGTCCCCGGAAAGCCGGAGCGGAGTTCGCTCTACCTCGTGACCGTGGTTCCGGAGTATTTTGTGGAGGCCATGCCGCCGGTGGGATTCGAACACCGGTTGACGGATGAGGAGGTCTCCCTGCTCTACCGCTGGATCAAGGAGGGCGCCAAGTGGCCGGCACGGGATGCGCTCGAGCCGGCGGACGGGGAGATGGCGATTCGGGACGGGGCACTTTGAGGGTTTCTGGCCGCCTGGAGTCGTTCTTTTTCGTACGTTGCCTACGCGCATTCCCCGGTGAGGGGATCGGAAGTTCTGCGAATAGGCGCTTGGTCAGAGCGGAGCTAGGGTTCGACTGTTATCAGATCATCTAATCCAACCCGCCAACCCGCCAACCCATGACCACTCAACGCTCCGCTGAAGAACGCGCTTTTGAAAAGCTCACCGAAACGAAGCTCTACGTCACCTACCGGACCGCCTTTAAGCTGGCGACCGGTTTGACGCTGGATCTGACCCGGTGCGAGGATGAGGAATTGGCTGGATTGGAGCCGATTCGTGACGGCAACCCCTTCTGCCAAAAGCTCAATGCGGGGGGCGGGTGCGGGAGTTGCCAGGTGGCCCACCGGGAGTTGGCCGGAAGATCCCTGCAATGTGGTCATAGCCACCAGTGTTTCGCGGGTCTCAAGGAAACCGCAGTGCCTGTCCGCAACGGCATGAACACGGTCGGTTTTCTCCACGTCGGACAGGTTTTCGACCACGAACCGAAGGTCGGTGATTTCGAACGGGTCTCGGCACAAATCGAACTCGAGGCCACCCCGGAGTTGAGGGAGGCTTACTACGCGACGAAAGTGGTGAGTCCGGAGAGCTATTTGGGAGCGGTGATGCTGCTCAACACGTTCGCCCTGCAGCTTGAGGAGGAACTGAACCGGTTGATGGTGGCGGAGGAAAATTGCGATCCGCCGACGATCAGCAAAGCGAAGCAGTATGTGAACGCGCACCTCGACGAGAAGATCTGCCTGGACGACGTCGCGGCCCACGTGCATGTGAGCCCCTACTACTTTTGTAAGCTCTTCAAGCAGTCCACGGGGATGACTCTCACCGAGTATGTGAACCGCCGCAGGGTGGAGTGGGCAAAGCGCAAGCTCTTGAACCCACAGGCTCGCGTCACCGAGATCGCTTACGACGTCGGCTACCAATCGCTCTCGCAGTTCAACCGGAGTTTTCTGAAGTATGCGGGTCAGTCGCCGACAGATTACCGTGCAGCGATTCACGGGAGCAAACGGACGCTCGCGGCCGCCTGAGGGTGGACTGAGCTGGGGCGCTACGGAGGGTGGCTCAAACGCCAACTAGGAGTTCGTCCATGAGCTTCGCGGTGTCGGCGAGATTCCGGTCGTGGCCTTCGCGAGTGGCCCAGCCGGTGAATCCGGTATCGTGAAGCGCCTGACGGACCGCTGGCCAGTCGACATCACCCTCGCCCAAACGGCAGAATCCGTTTGCCTCGCCCCAGTCCTTCACGTCGAGCTTCACGATGCGTGAGCCGAGCGTGCGGATCCAGGTTTCGACCGGAGCGAACTTCTGCACGTTTCCGATGTCGAAGTAGACGCGGACCCAGGGGCTATCGATGGCGTCGATGTAGTCGCGGAGCTGGTCCGGCTGGTAACAGAAACCATTCCAGACCGGCTCAATCAAGATGTGGATCCCGAGATGGCTGGCGACCGGAAGCACTTTCCGGATTTCGGCGATGGAGCGGTCCCACACGTGCTGGTGGTTTTCGAGTGGCCCGGTGACTTTGCCTGGAACGAGGAGGACCGATGAAGCGCCAAAGAGCTTGACGGCCTTGTAGATTCGGCATTCGAAAGATGGAGGGCTGGCGGCCGGGGCCAGAGCTGGGACGGTGAGGGCGGAGGCGGCGAGGAAATGGCGGCGCTTCATGCGGCCAGGGGGATCAGAGTGAGATGAGCTTCGCTTCGAGGATGCCTTCGACGGCTTCCAACTCGTCGCGAACGGCGGATTCGGGGGCGGAGTCGAGGTTCAAGACCATGAGGGCGTGTCCGCCCTGCTCCGTCCGGCCCAGGGACATGTTGGCGATGTTTACGTGGTGACGGGAGAGGACCTGGCCGACGTTCCCGACGATGCCGGGGGTGTCGGTGTTCTCGAGGAGGAGAAGGTGGCCTTTTGGCACGACGTTGATCTTGCGGTCGCGGAGGCGGACGATGCGGGGCTCTTTTCCGAAGAAGGTTCCGGCGACGGCGACCTCTTGGCCTGGCCGGCCCGTGACGATTTCGATGAGGTCGGTGTATTCGATGGGCTGAGGCAGGCTGGACTCCGTAACGCGAATCCCACGGCTTTCGGCGAAAGCGGGGGCGTTGATGTGATTCACGGATTCACCGGCCGATCCGACGGTCAGGAAGCCCTTCATCGCGTATCGCGTGATCAGGCGGGTATCGAGCTTGGCGACTTTTCCGCTGTAATTGATGCGGAGAAACTCGGGGTGCTGCGGGGCGATGCGGGCGGCCACGGTGCCCATGGCATCGGCGAGTTCGAGGTAGCGGCCCACGTCTTCGAGGGTGCGCTCGTCGACGTTGGGCATGTTCACCGAATTCACGATCGTGCCGCTGACGACCGCGTTTCGGATCTGCTGCGCGATTTCGATCCCGACGTTTTCCTGGGCCTCGGCGGTTGAGGCGCCGAGGTGAGGGGTGAGGACCACGTCTTCCCGGCCGAGGAGCGGATTATCCGCCTCGGGCGGCTCGACTTCATACACGTCGAGGGCGAGGCCGGCAAGTTGGCCGGTGTCGAGGGCGGCGATGGCGGCGGATTCGTCGATGAGCCCTCCGCGGGCGCAGTTGATGATTCGGACGCCGGGCTTCATTTTCGCGATGGAATCCGCGTTGATGATGTGGGTGGTCTCCTCCGTTTTGGGCATGTGGAGGGTGATGAAGTCAGCTTCGGCGACGGCGTCATCGACGGTGGTCTTCAGCTCGACGCCCAGCGACTCCGCCTTGCTTTCGGCGAGGTAGGGGTCGTAGGCGACGACGCGCATGTTGAAGGCGCGTGCCCGTTGGGCGAATTCGCCCCCGATCCGGCCCATGCCGAGGATGGCGAGGGTTTTCCCGTTGAGTTCGACCCCCTGGAACTTCTTACGGCCCTCCTTGAATTTCCCGGAGGTGACGCTGGCATGCGCGTGAGGAATGTGGCGGGCCAGACTCATCATGAGGGTAAAGGCGTGCTCGGCGGTGGACACTGTGTTTCCGCCGGGGGTGTTCATGACCACCACGCCGCGCTTGGAAGCGGCTGGGATGTCGATGTTATCCACGCCGACGCCGGCCCGGCCGACGGCTTTCAGGTTGGTGGCGGCTTCGAGAACGCGGGCGGTGATTTTCGTTGAGCTGCGGACGATGATACCGGCGTATCGGGGAGCGATTTCGACCAATTCATCTTCGGTCAGACCGGTTTTCACATCGACCTCGAGGGCGGGGTCGTTTTGCAGAGCAGCGATGCCGCGTTCCGAAATGGCATCGGCGACAAGGATAGGGTGCGTGGTCATAAGGTCAGGCGCCGCAAGGTCGATACAAAGGCTAGGGGTGCAAATGAAATTCAGGGGGGTGGGTGAAGGGCTGGGAGGAGGAAGGGGTTTTGCTTTTCCGGCGGAGGCGTGCGAGGGAATGGGCTCAGCCGATTGGAACATGAATCATCAGGAAAACGCCGCCTCACCGCATCGCCAATACTCCGGTCCCATGCTCGACGGTCCCGACCGGGCCGCGAGCCGGGCCATGCTGCACGCCGTTGGATTCAAACGGGAGGACTTTCAGAAATCGCAAATCGGGATCGCGTCGACCTGGAGCATGGTGACGCCCTGCAACATGCACATCGACAAACTGGCGCAGGAGGCGGCAAAAGGGGTCGATGCCTCGGGCGGGAAGGCGGTGGTGTTCAACACCATCACCATCTCCGACGGCATTTCGATGGGGACGGAGGGGATGAAGTATTCGTTGGTGTCGCGCGAGGTGATCGCGGATTCGATCGAGACGGTGGCGGGGTGCGAGGGCATGGACGGCATCGTGGCGATCGGTGGTTGTGACAAGAACATGCCGGGTTGCGTGATGGCACTGGCGCGGATGAACCGGCCCGGAATTTTTGTTTACGGGGGAACGATCAAGCCCGGGTGTTACGAGGGACAGGACGTGGACATCGTCTCTGTGTTCGAAGCCGTGGGGCAGCACGCGGCGGGAAAGATTTCTGACGAGGAACTGCAAGGGATCACGGAGACGGCGATTCCCGGCCCTGGAGCCTGCGGTGGGATGTACACGGCGAACACCATGGCTTCGGCGATCGAGGCGATGGGGATGAGCTTGCCGAACAGCTCGGCCCAGGCGGCGGTGTCGGACGACAAGATGATGGACTGCTTTGACGCGGGTGCGGCGGTGATGGGGATGATCGAGAAGGGCATCCGACCGAGGGACATCATGACCCGGGAAGCGTTTGAGAACGCGATCACGGCCGTGACGGCGCTGGGTGGTTCCACGAACGCCGTGCTGCACCTGCTGGGCATGGCTCACACGGCTGGCGTGAAGCTGGAGATCGACGATTTCACACGGATTGGCGCCAAGGTGCCGGTGCTGGCGGATCTCAAACCGAGCGGTCAATTCGTCATGCAGCGCCTGGTGGAAATCGGCGGCACGCTCCCGCTGTTCCGAATGCTACTCGACCGTGGGCTGCTGCACGGCGATTGCCTGACCGTGACCGGGCGAACGCTGGCGGAGAATCTGGCGGACGTGAAGCCGGTGTATCCGGAAGGGCAGACGATCATCCGCTCCTTCGAGGACCCGATCAAAAAGGATGGCCATCTCGTGATTCTCTACGGGAACCTGGCGCCGGAAGGCGCGGTGGCTAAGATCAGCGGGAAAGAGGGGGAGAAATTCACGGGTCAGGCCCGCTGCTTCGACTCCGAGGAAACCGCCATGCGCGCCATCCTGGATGGCACGGTCGTGGCTGGCGATGTGGTGGTGATCCGTCAGGAAGGTCCGAAGGGCGGACCCGGGATGCGCGAGATGCTGGGGCCAACCGGGGCGATCATGGGCCGTGGTTTGGGTCAGGAGGTGGCGCTGATCACGGATGGGCGTTTTTCGGGAGGCAGCCATGGATTCGTGGTGGGACACGTGACGCCGGAGGCCGCAGTGGGAGGACCGCTGGCGCTGGTGGAAGACGGGGACGAAATTAGCATCGATGCCGTCGAGCGGCGGATGGATCTTCACGTGAGCGCCGAGGAGATGACGGCCCGGAGAGCGAAGTGGCAGGCGCCAGCGCCCAGGTATGACCGCGGCGTGTTGTGCAAGTATGCGAAGCTGGTCAGCTCCGCGTCGGAAGGCGCCGTTACGGACGGAGACTGAGCGGTGTTTTTTGGGGCGATCAGGCGCGGTGTTTGCGTTTGGCCGGGGGTTTGGCTTCGTCGGCCCGGATAGCGGCCTCGAAGGCGGCTTCGGCCCAGGGGCGCATGCGTTCGGAGTTGGCTAACGCCTCTTCGGGGCATTGGTGGTAGCTCATCACGAACTCCTGCTTGCCCGCTTTTGCGTAGGTAAAGGGCGGGAGGTCGCGCTCTTCGAAGCGTGCGCGGGTGGTTTCGTCGGTCTTGAGGTAGAGATCGCCATAGGCGATGAGGGCGAACATCAGTCCCTGCCGGAAGATCCCGACTCCACCAAACATCCGGCGCGCCGAGACGTCACCCAGCGGTGCCAGGAGTTCGAGCGCCTGTTCGAGTGCGATGTCGTCGGGCTTCACGAGCCTTCGCTGATCATGGCGAATGGAGGACCGCGTAAATGCAGTCCTTCGGGAGGGTGACGCGTCCGTTCTCGACGTCCTCGGTGCGGACCGGGTAGCCGTTGATGTCGAGGATCGTGAGTTGTTCGAGGGCTGGATTGTCGACCGTCACGGAGACCAACGTGTTCGCGATGCGGAAGGGAGGACGGCCGGTTTTGACGATCTGTTCACCCTCGATTTGCTTTGAGTTTTCGCCTTTCCCGAGGGAGAAAGTCGCATCGACGGTTTCCCAACCGGTCAAGCGGTTGACGGTGACCACCTGGATGAGGACTTTGCCGGACGAAGCGATGGGCTGGTCATCGAGCGGCACGACGTTGACCGTGGCGTAGTCGTTTTCGCTCTCGATGACGACATCCTGGAGTTCGAAGCGGCCACCGTTGCGCTTCAAGAAACCGGTGACGCCCTGGGCTTTCGGAGCGTTCATGGTGCAGATTTCGTCCCGGTAACGCCAAACCAGTTCGTTTGTGGCGCTGGTGATCACTCCGTCCTTCAAGTCGATGAACGGGGAGAGATCGGCCACGAAGGTTTCGGCGGGGTCGCCTCCCTGAGAAGACATGACCGGTCCGATGAGGAAGGCCGCGCGGTTGATTTCGTCGCCTTGGGGTTCCCATCCGGGTTGGAGTTCGGCCGGGTCGCGCTGATCTCCGTAGGTTTCGTTGTCGGCAATCCGGGGTTCCTCGCGATTCCAGATCGATTCGAAATCGCGAACTTCGCGGACGACGGGGTCGGCTTGCTGGAGATAACCTCGCCGAAAGAGGAGGGCATTGGCGGGGAACCCGGCCATCATGGCGGGATAACAGTGATTCCACTTGTGAGTTGAGAACTGATCGCCATGGCGCCAGAAACGCTTTAGTGGGTCCTCCTCGTAACCAGGGGTGACGCAGGCGAACCAGCAGATGGCGTCGACGCCATTCAGGCTTTGATAGGCCGCGATGAGGAAGGGGCCTTCGCTCTGATAGCGATTCGGATTTTTCCAGGCCGTTTCGGTGGCGATGAAGGGATGTCCCTCCGCCATTTTCCAGTTAGTGGAGAGTTCGAAGGGCTTTGGCAGGACCGATTCGTTGACGAGATAGTGACCTGGATCGACGCGATAATGATCGTGTTCACCCTTGTGTTGATAGTCGGAGCCGACGTATTCGTTTTCGGCGTCGATTTCGAGTGCGTGGTAGGTGTAGCGTTCCAGGGCCTTGAGCTTCCGGTCGTTGGCGGTGCGCCAGTTCGTGGCATTGAGGAGTTGGCGGCAGCCGAGATCCTCCCGGAGATAGCGGCCCATTTTATCGTAGAAGGCTCGCTGAAACTCGGCCATGAACTGGGATTGATCCCGGAGACGCGCGGCGAAGGAGCCCTTCACGTCCTGGGTGAGGAAATAGACGTCGAAGATCCCGGCCCGTCCCTGATCGGGCGCGTCGTGTTCGTGGGGGCGGACCTTTTCGCCCCAGCTTTGGAACGCGGCGGGAATTGAACCGTGTTTCTTCTCCAGCCAACTTCCAAAATGCTCTGCGAGTTTCAGCTTATGCGGTTCGGCGATCTTGGCTTGGGTCCAGAAGAAGAGGGAATCTTCGTTGTGGATCTGCAAGATGGCCACGGTGGGATCGTCCTTGATGGGGATCCCGGTATAGGGATTGGTGCGGGTGTAGAATTCTCGTGTCCAGTAGCGATAAGCTTCTTGGACTGTCTCATTCACGAAGATTGTCCCCACCGCATTCTGGCGGCCACCATCGATTCCCCAGCGCTCGGGGAATTCGAAGTGGGCGTAGTAGGGAGAGATGATGACGTAGATCCCGGCGTCTTTGGCCGCTTTGATGAAGCGATAGCATTTGTCGATCACCTCTTCGTTGAGATCGAGGATCGTCTCGCCGTTTCTATCCACGACCGTGACGTGCAGGCGGGCGAGGTTGACGCCGAGTTTGGCCAGCCACTTGGCCTGGCGATCGATTTCCTCGGGCGCCATCTTGCCAATGCCGGCGCCAACGGCCCAGAAGCGGATCGGTTCGCCATCGCCTCGCACGAAGCTATTCCCATCTTCGCTCAGCCGGATGAAGCCGCTTTGCCCGGACTGCGTCTCGTTCAAATCGCGAAGATCGAGCAAGGCTCCATTGCCGAAATCGTCATCCGGCACGGCCAACGGCCAGGAGTTTGACTCATCGAGCGGTTTTTCAGCGGCGACGGCGGTGCAAGCGACGGCGAGGAAAGCAAAGGTGGGGAATCTCATGGGTCAGTTTCTTTAAGCGAGGAATGGCGGATCTGGCCAGCCAAAAACGAGGTCGTGGCGGCTCTGGATTTCAATTTGGGCGGATGGTATGCAAGATCCGTCTTGCCAAAGCGAAATGGCTTCGATTAGGAGTTGAGGGAACCGGAACATCTATGACCAAGACTTGTCGATCAACTCGCCGTGTTTTTTTGAGAACCGCTGCCGCCTTTGCGGTGGCCCCCTACGTCGTTACCTCCGCCAAAGGGAAGGAGCGGCCCGCTATCGTGGGGAGCGGTGCGCACACCTATGAATGCCATCATTTTTGGGGGGACTTGCCTGGAGGCCATGAGTACGGCGGGGCTTCGCATGGGACGGCCATCGACCGGGATGGGCTGGTTTACATCACGCATCTCGGGCGTCCGGGGTCGGTGTTCGTCTTCGAACCCAATGGCCAATTCGTGCGGTCCATGCTCCCGGAGCACATGACCGGGAAACCGGGGCGTGAGGGCGCTGACGGGCATGGGATCGACATTCGGATCGAGGCGGACGGGCGAGAGTATCTCTACCTCTCGCCGGCGCACCCGGACCTGCCGTTTACGAAAGCGACGATCAACGGGGAGATCGTCTGGATGAAGCACCGGAAGGACCTGGAGAAAGACGCGGACATGAAGCTGGAGCGATACCGGCCGACGAATGCGAGCTTCGGCCCGGACGGAAGCGTCTATCTCGGCGATGGCTACGGCAGCTACTACATTTTCCACTACAGCCGCGACGGGAAATTTCTCGGTGTGTTTGGGGGGCGAGGGAAGGAAGACGGGAAGTTCATGACGCCGCACGGTCAGTGGCTGGACGACCGGGACGGCACGTCGAAAACGGTGGTGTGCGACCGGGCGAACAAGCGGCTGCAGTGGTTCGACTTGGAAGGCAATCACCTGCGGACGCAGGGCGGCTTTCTGTTCCCGGCCGACATCGACATTCAGGGGGAAGTGATGCTGGTTCCGGACCTTCACGCGCGGGTGACGCTCCTGGACGGGAGCAATCAGCCGATCGTGCATTTGGGCGACGACGAAGCTTGGCGGGGACGGGTGCTCGACCAGAAGGAAAAGATGCGCGGCAACCCGAAGAAGTGGCAGGCTGGGAAGTTCATTCACCCTCACGACGCCTGTTTCGATGAGGCGGGGAACATCTACGTGGCGGAGTGGGTGGTCGGCGGCCGGGTCACCAAGCTGGTGAAGGTGTGAGCCGGGTGCACCGCCCGAAGCGGCGAATTGAGCATCCGTCGTAGCACGTTCCGGTTGTTGCTCGCTTCGGATGACGGTAGCGCTTGGCAAGGCGCGTGAGGGCCGA
>CAZCRA010000036.1:0-29610 GCA_964500945.1 uncultured Verrucomicrobiales bacterium
CCTGGTGATTTGCCTGGTCAAACTGAACCGGATCCTGGAGGTCGACGCTCCGAATCTGACGATCCGTGTGCAGCCCGGGGTCATCACGAAGGAAGTCGATGAAGCGGCGGCCGCACACAACCTGTTTTACCCGCCCGATCCGGGGTCGATGAAGATTGCAACGATCGGTGGGAACGTGGCGGAGAACAGCGGGGGGCTGCGGGGACTGAAATACGGGGTCACGCGCGATTACGTGATGGCGCTGGAGGTGGTTCTTCCAAATGGGGAGATCGCCCACCTTGGCAGCGCCTGCGTGAAGGACGTGGCGGGCTATTCATTAAAGGATCTCTTCGTCGGCTCGGAGGGCACGCTCGGAATCATCACCGAAGTGCTGCTGAAGCTTGTGCCGCGGCCGGAAGCCCGGAAGACGATGTTGGCCACCTTTCAAACCATGGCCGAGGCCGCCGGGGCCGTTTCGGCGATCATCGCGGATCGCATCATCCCCTGCACGTTGGAGTTTCTCGACAAAACCACGCTCCATTGCGTCGAGGACTACGCGAAAGTGGGTTTGCCGACCGATGCGGGAGCGGTTTTGCTGATCGAAACGGATGGTCACACCGCAGCCGTCGAGGACGAGGCCCGTGCGATGGAAGCCATCTGCCGCCGTGCTGGAGCCGAGACCGTTCAGGTGGCTCGGGATGCCGAGGAAGCCGCCCGGCTCGCGACCGCGCGACGCCAAGCTTTCTCCGCGCTGGCCCGGCTTCGTCCCACGACCATTTTAGAGGATGTGACCGTACCCCGGACAAGGCTCAGTGAGATGGTGCAGTTCATCGATGACGTGGCGCGGAAGCACGACCTCATGATTGGCACCTTTGGACACATGGGCGATGGCAACCTGCATCCGACGTTCCTGACGGATGAGAAAAATCCGGACGAAATCGCCCGGGTGCACGAGGCGCTCGGGGAGATCGTCGAGAAGACCGTCTCGATGGGCGGGACCGTGACGGGCGAGCACGGTGTGGGTTTGGCGAAGAAGACCTATCTGAGGACTCAGTTCGACGACGCCAGCTTCCAGCTTCTGCGTCAGGTGAAGCGGGCGCTCGACCCGGCCAATCTTTTGAACCCGGGTAAAATCTTCGATTTGGAGCCGACCACCTGACCCGTCATGGCTGGAGCTCGCTTATCCGATCTGGATTACTCGGTGCTGCAACAGTGCATGCACTGCGGGATGTGTCTGCCCTCCTGTCCGACCTACGTTTCCACGCGTTTGGAACGTCACAGTCCGCGGGGGCGCATCGCGTTGATGCGCGCCGTGGCCGACGGACAAATCGAGTTTGGTGAAGAGCTGACCAACGAGATGAACTACTGTCTTGGCTGCCTGGCATGCACGTCCGCGTGTCCGGCCGGGGTGGATTACACCACGATGTTCGAAACCGCTCGTGCTCAGGGCGAAGGAGAACCGGCTCCCGGCGGCCCGATGCGCCGGTTCTATCGTTGGTTGGCGCTCGAGCAGATCTTCCTTCACCCGGTCCGGCTACGTTTCCTTGGCTGGCTCTTGCGATGGTATCAACAGACGCATCTCGACCGGCTCGTTCGCGCCCTTCGACTGCCCTATCTGCTCGGTCGGGGGATGGGTGAAGCCGAAAAACAAACGCCGAGATTCGAGTCCCGGTTTTCCGACGCCCAGATCGCCGAAGTGGAAGTGCCGACGTCCGGGATCGCCATACGGGGACGAGTGGGGTTGCTATCAGGCTGTGTGCAGTCGCTCGCTTTTGCCAGCGTGAACCGCGCGACCGCGGACGTGCTATTGGCAAACGGCTGGGAAGTGGTTACGCCGCGTCTTCAGGGGTGCTGCGGTTCGTTGCACGCGCACAACGGCGCCCCCGCATTGGCGAAACGCGCGGCTGAAGCGCTGATGGAGCAGTTTGATTTCGATAACCTGGATGCGGTGATCTCGAATGCCGGCGGGTGTGGTTCTCATCTCAAGCGCTATCACCATCTTTTTGACCGGGAAACCGAACCCGCCTTGCGCTCCCGGGCGGAGCGATGGGATGCGAAGCTCAAGGACATCCACGAGTTTTTGGCTGAGACCGGCTGGCGTTCGCCCGAGGCGGCACCATCGGTCGAAACCGTCCAGGTGACCTACCACGAGTCCTGTCACCTTTGCCACGGGCAGGGCGTGCGCCGCGCTCCACGTGAAATTCTGCGCTCAATCCCTGGCCTCGAACTCCGCGAACTGCCGAACTCGGATCATTGCTGCGGCAGCGCGGGAATTTACAGCCTGACGCAACCCGCGGAGAGTCAGCGCATTCTTGCGCGGAAGCTGGAAGACCTCGCCACGACCGGTGCGTCGCGGGTCGTGACGTCGAATCCGGGCTGTCACCTGCAAATTCAGGCCGGGCTCGAATCGCAGGGATCAGCCATGGACGTCAGCCAGCCGATCGTGCTGCTTGCGGCCGCTTACCGAAGCGAGGCGGTGCCACGCTGACGAGTGACGCGGGCGCTATCCCTGGGGTTCTTCGATACAGAACAGGTGGCGCTCGCCCCGGATGAAGAGCTTGGTTTCGGACGGGTGCCGGAGTGGCATCGCCGGGAAGTTCAAGGCCAGCCGACCTGCCGCAAACAAGGCCCTGATCAGCCTTGTCTCGCAAGGCCTGCTCGAAGTGCGCCCGGGCGCAGGCACGTTTGTCAGGGAGGGCGTGCTGGACTATGACCTGGAACGTCTTGTCAGCTTCACCGACAAGGTGCGTGCCGCAGGGAAAAAGCCGGGAACGCAGTTACTCGAGTACCGCACGTTCACCGCTGCGGAAGCAACGTCCACCGTAGGCGCCAGCCTGGAAACCGTCGCGACGAACCCGCTCATCTACGCGGAGCGCATCCGCCTGGCGGATGGCCGACCGGTGATCTGCGAACGGCGGCACCTCGTGGTTTAAATCTGCCCGAAGATGTTGCGTGTGGATGCCAAAGGCTCGCTCTACCGACTCTTTACCGGGCCGATGTGTATGAGTTTCGCAACCGCATTAGCGGTATCATCGCCTCGCAAAGGGCGATGGGACGAATGAAGGGCTGAGGGCCAAAGCCGAGACTGATCAACTGATGTCCAGTCCTTTCAAAGTTCCAGTCGAGGTGCCGAAGGACTGATCCTCAAAGCCGAGCTGGTTCAGGACGCTGACATACAGATTGCTCAGCGGCACCTTGCCCGGCTCGAAGGCGAGGTGCTGGCCGTGTTGGAAGCGGCCTCCGGCGAGGAGCACGGGGAGGTCTTTGTTGCTGTGACTGGAGCCGTTGCCCAGATTGGAGGTAAGGACGATAGTGGTGCGGTCAAGCAGGTTGGAGTCCCCTTCCTTCGCGTTTTTGAGGTTGGTCAGCAGTGTCTTTAACTCGTCGAAAAAGGCGCGCTCGACCCGCTTGAGTTGGGCGATGTTGCCCTCGTCCTGGCCGTGGTGGGAGAGGTTGTGGTAGCCGATGTTCACGCCGGGCACAGCGACGGTGTCCTGGCGGAAGTAGCCGAAAGTGATGACGCGGGTGGAGTCGGTCTTGAAGGCGAGATAGGTGAGGTCGCAGACGTTGCGCATGTTGGTGACAAGCTCGTCCGGGGCGGTGGGCGCGGGCGCTTTGCCACTGACCTTGGGTTTGGGTGTATGCATCCATTCCTCGGACTTCACGAGGCGCTTCTCGGTGGCGCGGACGGACTCGAAGTATTCCTCCAGCTTGTCCTGGTCGCGTTTGGAGAGGCGCGGACGGAGGTCGCTGGCCTCGTCGAGCACGAAGTCCAGGATGCTTTTGCCGCGTCCGATCTCGCGCAGCATTTTGGTTTTATCCGTCGCGCCTTCTTCGGCAAACAACTTCGCAAAGGCATCTGCGACGTTTTTCTCCGGCGGGACCATGCTGCCGCTATCGGTCCAACTGAAGTTATTGGCCCCTGCACTGAGCGTGAGGGTGTCGTGGCGCGTGTATTGGCCAAGGGCAGCGGCGACATACTGGTCGAGCGAGCGGCGGTTGCGATCGGCGGAGGGTATGCCGGTGAAAATGCGCGGTTGCGAGGCGTGGCCGCCGCCGACACCCGGATGGTCGAGCCCGGAGATGACGGTGAAGTCGTCGCGGAAGTCCTGAAGCGCGGAGAGATACTCGGTCACCTCGTAGCCGGGGCCGCTCTGCTTCGGGAGAATGGCATCGCGATAGATGCCCAGGGGCAGGCAGATGAGGAGCAGTCGGCGCGGTTCCTTTTCCGCATCGGCGGCGTGGAGCAGGCCGCCCATGGATTCGAGCCAAGGAAGACTGAGGGTGACGCCAACGCCGCGAAGGAAATGACGACGGGTGGAGAGGGCAAGGTGAGTGTTCATAAGTGGGTCGATGGTCAGTTTAAATTGGCATTGTCTGGTTGCGAATTGCATGTATTTTGCAATTTCATATGGCGGATTACGCGAGAGCTTTGCACCTCCCCGAGCCTGGGACGGAGACGTTTTTCCTCTGGGGCCCTCGACAGTCGGGCAAGACGACCCTGCTGAGGGAGCGTTACCCTGAGGCGCTGTGGATCGATCTCCTGAAAGCGGATGAATATCGACGCTATGGCACGCGGCCGGAAATGCTGCGGGAGGAGCTGGCGCTGAAAAAGAACCGCTTTGTGGTGGTGGACGAGGTGCAAAAAGTGCCCGCTCTGCTGGATGAGGTTCACTGGCTGCATGAGCACGCCGGGATTCACTTTGCCCTTTGTGGATCGAGTGCCCGGAAGCTGAAACGCGGTCACGGCAATCTTCTGGGGGGCCGGGCGTTGCGGCGGGAGCTTTTTGGCTTCTCGGCGCAGGAGTTGGGCGCGGACTTCGACCTGGTGCGGATACTGAATCACGGCACGCTGCCCCGCATTTATGCAGGTGCTAGGCCCCGGCCGCTGTTGAACGCCTATGTGGCGGACTATTTGAAGGAGGAAGTGATGGCGGAAGGACTGGTGAGACATCTGCCGCCGTTTTCGGGCTTTCTGAATGCGGCGGCGCTCACCGATACCGAGCAGGTCAATTTCACCACGCTGGGCCGCGAGCTGGGCGTGTCCCGCGAGACGGTGCGCGGCTACTTCGAGATTCTGTGCGACACCCTGCTGGCCCGCATGCTGGCGCCCTACCGAAAACGCCCGAAGCGGCGGCTGTCCCTCGCTGACAAATTTTACTTTTACGACGTGGGCGTGGTGAACTTTCTGGCACGGCGCGGCTCCTTGGAGCCGGGTAGTGAACTCTTCGGCAAAGCTTTTGAAAACTGGGTCTTCCACGAACTGTGCTGCTACAACAGCTACCGTGAGCGGTTTGCGGAGTTCAGCTTCTGGCGGTTGAGCACGGGCGTGGAGGTGGACTTCATCGTCAACGACGTGGAATGCGCCATCGAGTGCAAATCTTCCGCTGCGGTGCAAACGCATCACTTGAAAGGTTTGCGCGAACTCCGCGAAGAGCACCCCGGGACTGGAAGACGCGTCGTGGTCTGTCGCGAGCCGAAAAGCCGACGGACCAGCGACGGGATCGACATCCTCGGTGTCGAGGATTTTCTCGATGGACTTTGGTCGGGCCGTCTCTTTTAAGCGGAGTTTCACAGGTTTAAGGTTGGGTGAAAACGGGGCTGGTGATGAGGTCGAGGACGAGGGTGCGCATCCCGCTTCGCTCCTGGCGCGATTTGGCGGCGATGGATTGCAACGGTGCTCTGTCGGCAAAGCCGGGCGCACGGCCGAGGGCGAAAGTGGCGAGTTGATGGGTGAGGTTTTGAGTGACGAGGTCCTCGCGTTTTTTCACCAACTCACGGAACTCCCGGAAGCCGCTGAAACGCCCCACGCCAGACCATTCATCAGCGGCATCGACGAGCGGGCCGTCGGAGAGTTTGGCACGAGCGCCGGGCTTGGTTTCGCTCAGGGCGCGGTAGTTTTCTCGCCAGCCACCGATGACGTCGAAGCTCTCTAGGGCGAAGCCGAGCGGGTCGATTTTCTTGTGGCACGAGGCGCAGGTGGCGATGTCGCGATGCTTGGCAAGCTGATCCTTGATGGTGGTGGCGCCGCGGATGTCTGGCTCGATGGGGGCACGTCGGGCGGTGGCGGTGGAGCCGGTGTGCCCAGGAACTTCTCCAGCACCCAAACGCCGCGAGCGACGGGTGAGGTGGTGCTGCCATTCGAGGTGACCGCATGAATGCTCGCATGGGTGAGCAGGCCGCCGCGCACCGTCTTTGTTTTGTCCAGACCGACGCGGCGGAAGTCCGGACCGAGGACGCCGGGTATCTCGTAGTGTAATGCCAGTCGCTCATTGAGCATGGTCCAATCGGAGTCGATGAGATTGGTGAGCGGCAGGTCTTTGCGGAACATCTCGGCGATGAAATGCTCGGTCTCACCGCGCATGGCGGCTTCGAGTTCGAGGTCGTATTCGGGATAGAGATTCGCATCCGCACGCATCACGCCGACCTCGCGTACACGCAGCCACTGACCGGTGAAGTCTTTGAGGAAACGCTCCGAGCGGGGATCGTCCATCATGCGCTCGGCCTGGGCTCGGCGCTTGGCAGGGTCGAGCAAACTGCCATCGGCAGCGGCGGCGAGCAGGGTGTCATCCGGGGTGGAGCGCCAGAGGAAAAAGGACAGGCGCGCGGCGATGGCGTGCGCGTCGAGGCCGCCGGGCGGCTCCTCGTGATAGAGGAATCGCGGCGAGACCAGCATCGCCGCGAGCGTGCTGCGTAGTCCCTCGTCGGGCGTCATCGTCTGGGTGAAGGCTTCGAAGAGCGCTTGGTATTTCGCCACAGCCGCAGGCTCAATAGGACGGCGGAAAAGCTTCGGCGCGAGCTGCGCGACGATGGCGTTGACTTTTTCCGGCGTGGGATTGGCGGGGTCGATCTCGCCAAAGAGGGTGCGATGTCCCTGCGGCGGCCACGTTTCATGAATCGGCCCCTCGATGCTGAAGGAGCGGATCGCGATGAAGGGGCCAGGCTGATCGATCATCGTCCGGCCTTGGCTATGCCGAGCGCCATCCATGATGGTGAAGATGACGCGGTCGCCGGGCTCGAGATAGTAGGCCGCCTCCACCTCGTGCGGCTGATCATCGGTGAAAGTGAAGACGCTTTCCGCTTTGGGCAGCTTGCCTGAAAAACCCTCTTTGACAGTGAACTTCAGCCGCGCGGGCTTGCCGTCATTCTTCAGCGCATAGGCCACCGCTTTCACCCGATACCAGCCAGCCTCGCGCCCGGGTAGCCCCAATTGGGGCTCGCCGCTGAAATACTGCTGCACGGTCATGACGGCATCGAGATGCGGGCCGTCGCTAGGCTTGGGCGGACGCAGCTCGCCGTTTTCCCACACCGGGAAGCGATAACCGTGCGATTCGGGGTTGGCCTTGACTTCCTCCTCCAACCTGCGCGTGCCCGTTTTTTCCTGTGGCGTCAGGCTGTCGAACTTCGCCAGCCGGTTAGCGAGGTTCTTGTGGGTGAGCTCGATTGCGCGGCGATTTCCGTCGTGCAGCGTGAGGGTCTTGCTCAGCGTCTCAGGCCGGGCGGGAGGCGCGATGGCGCGATCGAGAACGAATTCCGCCGCCTTCATGTATTCCTGCACCTGCGCGGCCGAGAGCATCAGCGCCGCGCCGTTGTTGTCGAAACCGTGGTCACGCATGTCCTCGGGAAAGCCCGACGTGAAGTCCCCGTGCACGTCGAACAGGTCGGCGATGGTGTTTTGATACTCCACCCGGTTGAGGCGGCGCAACACGACCTCGCCGCCGCTGCCCTTGAGCGCACTCGCCGCACGAGACAGCTCGGATTGGATCCACGCGGTGACAGACTCGACTTCCCGAACCTGCGGTTGCTTTTCATCCTCCGGCGGCATTTCGCCGAGGTGCAGGTTGTCGAGCACGAGCTGCCAGTTCTCCGCATCCGCCGCCGTGACGGAGACCTTCAACTCATCCACGCGAAAGTCGCCCTTCTGCTTTTTCGGCCCGTGGCAGTCGATGCAGTAGCTTTGGAGAAACGCCGCAACCGGCGGGTCCACCGCCGCACCGGCAGATGAGGCGATGAGAAGGGAAAGCGCGAGAAATTTCATGGCACAGGGTTTCAGGGAGCGGGAATGAGCAACGGCTTCGAGAAAAGGACTTATTTAGCGATCGTAACGCTCAGCTCCGGACGCATCTTTTTCAGAGCGTTCACTTCATTCTCGGGAATGTTGCTGTTCTCGAATCGAAGCCTCTTGAGGGACGCAATTTTGGCAAAAGGCGCGTGACCGCCCTCGGGAATGATGACTCCATTTAGAATCAAATTTGTCAATCCAGGGAACTCAGCAAAAGGCATCAGGTCCGATGGCGTGGCGGCATACAAATCTGGCTCCGGTGAAGAAGGGGAGTCGTGTTCATGGCCGAGGTTTGACAAGCCCGTCACCTTCGCCGGAGAGCGGGCCCTGTCCAGAGGGGACATCGAAAAACCCTCGCGGCCGCGCCGTCGGTGGGAGGGTTGTGGAAGTCAGCCTCTGGCGATCGATACGATCCAACGCTCCCCATCAATAGGTCCACGCTGGACGAACGGTGTCCCACCATTCGAGGATGGGCTTGAAGGAATCGGTTTGGTCCGGATTCACGTGGAGCATCTGTTCCTCGCGATCGTAACGGATCCTGGCGCCCGGCGTGTTGCGCAGATACCAGTGCAACAACTCCTCGGCCGTCATGTTCACGAGGGTGTGGTTTTCCGGCAGGGCCGCCGGCGGATCGCCGGACCAGCGGCTATCGTGTTCCCATGCCAACTGGGCCGCCGTGGCGATGAGGCCGATGAGGTCGGATTCGGAAGGCGTGTCGCCCAGAAGCGTGATCCGGGGCAGCACGACGTCGAACAGATTTTCCACGTCGGCAGGGTTGGGCGCGTCGGGCAGCCCCTCGATTTCGAAAGCGAGTTCGGCTACTCGGGGGATCAGGACCAACTCGACCGGTCCCGGTTTGCCGCCCGGAGCCATGGGGCGCGATGCGAGGAAGACCTGACGTTGTTCGGCCTCGCGCTGCCAGCCGAAGTTCACACGGCCATCGGCCTCCCGCCAACCGCAGTGTTGGGTCAGGTAGTCCTCGTGGGAGGCGCGAATGAGCAGGGCGGGTTCCGGTTCCTCGTCGTCGCTGGTTTCGACGTGCAGCGCCCGGCTCAGCTCCTCGATTCGATCGAGTCTCTCCTTCATTTCCGGTGAACTATCGACGGGAGCGAAGCTGTAGAAGTAGGCATCCACGTCGGGTTCCCCGTCGAGTACCTCGAGCCACTGCACTCGGAGACGCTCGCCGATGACGGCCTCGGCGCCGGGCGTCGGGGGCAGGGTGGCAAATTCCGGGTCACCCGTCAGCACCTCCACCAGAAGGCGCAACGGCGTGTCGTGCCAAGCCAGCAGTGCCGAGTCGAAGATGGTCCACTCCCCCTGGGTGGCGAGCGCCGAGTCGACTTCGCCCAGCGAGACCAAACTAAATGTGACCCGGGCCTCCGTCGCGGGGGCGCCCCCGTTCACTCCCAAAATCCGTGGCTGCTCCATGCCGGAAGTGCGGAACAGGAGGCGGAGCTTCGGGGTGCTGTATTCGCGCGGGGCCGTCATCGTCCGGAACGCTTTGGGAACGCCCAGAGCGTCGAGAGCCGGCCCGTCGAGCAGGGCCAGCGTTTCAGGGTGGCGAAACACCGGGGTGGGCTGCCAATCCGGCCGGGTAAAGTCGTCTTCGGGGTGAGGATACCAGGTCGCGAAGGCGGCCAGTTCCATGCGATCGTCTCCGACGAGGCCATCGGCCCATCTCGCGGGGCCGGGCTCTTTCGGGGCCGATTCTTCCTTCGAGAAGTCGAGGACGAAGCTGCCGTCGCGACCCGGGATGCGCTCTGGCGGCAGCATCGGTGCGGTGGCGGGGCGGAGCAGGTCGCCGGATTTCACGGCCGACTCGAGGAGACCCAGGTGTCCCGCGTTGAACGCCCGCGTGTTCCGGCTTTCCGTGGGGGAACTGAAAAGTTCCGGCGTCCTGGAAGCCATCCAGTAGGCGACGGCGCCTCCCAGGGACACCGCCAAGAGGACCACCACCAGACCTGAACGCTCGAGCCATGAGGGCATGTCGCTGACGTTAGGGACGAAGCGCTGGAAAGCAAAGGGCGAACTGGCCCGATTTGCCCCGTCAGAGTTATCGCTTGACCTGGGCTCGCCGGTCTGCTGGCGTGTCGGCACGCATTGACCATGACCAAGACACGAATTTGCCGCTGGACGCTTCGCCTTTTCCTCTCGATTCTCGCCTCACTCGGGACGGCCGTTGGGGCGGAGCGGGATGAATCCGGCATGCGGGCCGAACTGGAGGCCCGGGAGCGGGTGCCCGATGGAGGAAACTTCGCGCCGGACCCGCAGGAACCGGTCGTGGTGGCCCTGGGGAAGGGGGGACGCATCCTGTTCTCCGGGGATGACGGCGCTTCGTGGCGACAGGTGTTTTTCGGGGCTCCGACGACCTCCCACGGCTACTGGGTGACCCGTTCCCTGGCCTACACGGGGGGGATGTTCGCCACGACCATCGGGTGGGGGAAACCGCCGATGGTTCTGGCCTCCGATGACGGGGTGAACTGGCGTCACCTTGCGCCGCCGCTGTCCGAGCAGGAGGGGGAGACGAAGGTCGATCCGATGGACATGCCAGGCGCTTGGACCATGGCTGGAGACGAGCGGTCTGGACAACGGTGACGGCAAACCCGGGGCCTTTGCGCAGGCGGAGGGCGTTTGGCTGATCAGCACAAGGAAAGGCGAGATCTACCGGTCGACCGATGAGGGAGTGAGCTGGGAGGGGCCGCGTGCGCTCGGAAACGGATGGGCCTCGCTAAGCCTCGTCGATGGGACGTTCTGGTCGGTCGGGAAGACGTCGTATGCCTCGAAAGACGGCTTTGAATGGACGCCGCTTCCGAAGGCGATCCCGGACGGAAAGATCCTGCAAACGTCGAAAGGAACACTTCTGTCGATCGACGGCCGGCGCGATTCGATCCTGCGCAGCACGGATGGGGGCGAGAGTTGGGCCGCGGTCCACGAGTTTGAAGGTGTCGAAGGGGCGAACGGCCTGGCCGACATCGTGGAGGGCCGCGTCAAAAAGGCGCCGGCGGTTCCGTGAGCGAGCCCGTCGTTGAAAGCGCGGCGTCGATCCAACGTGAGCAGCCTCTCAGGGGAATGGCACTCACTTCGGGGAGTAGCTGAAGCGGTGACACTTCAGAGGGGGGCGGACGAAATTGGACGCGAGGCTCTGCCTTTGGCAGCCTATGTCCGCTTCGCTCGATTCTTACGAAGTCGGCTATGCCGAGTGCCATGCCTCCCAGCTCCTTGGCCGATCAGGCCAGCACGTCTTTGATCACGTGGCCATGGACGTCGGTGAGGCGGAAGTCGCGGCCTTGGAAACGGTAGGTGAGTTTTTCGTGATCGAAGCCGAGCAGGTGCAGGATGGTGGCCTGGAGGTCGTGAACGTGAACCGGGTTCTCGGCGATGGAAAATCCAAGGTCGTCCGTGGCGCCATACTGAAGGCCTGGCTTCACGCCGCCGCCGGCCATGAACAGGCTGAAGCAGTCGGGATAGTGGTCGCGTCCCAGGATCTTTCCACCCGAGGTCCGGCCCTCGCGGAACGGGGTGCGGCCGAATTCGCCGCCCCAGATGACGAGGGTGTCTTCCAGGAGACCGCGCTGTTTGAGGTCGCGGATCAGGGCGGCAACGGCTTTGCCGGAGCGAGCCATTTTTTGGGTCAAACCGTCGCGGATGCCGGTGTCTTTGCCGGTGCCGTGGAAATCCCAGCCCCAGTCGAAGAGCTGGACGAAGCGGACGTCCTGTTCGACGAGGCGACGGGCAAGCAGGCAATTGTTCGCGAAGCTGGCTGCGCCGGGTTCGGCGCCATAGGCGTCGAGGACGGTTTGGGGCTCGCGTGAGATGTCCATGACGCCGGGAACGGCGGTTTGCATGCGGAAAGCGAGTTCGTATTGGGCGATGCGCGTGACGGTTTCGGGGTGGCCGAACTCGGCGGCCTGCCGTTCGTTGAGGTGACGGAGGGTGTCGAGGGTCTTGCGGCGGAGGTCGCGGCTCATGCCGGCTGGATTCGACACGAAGAGGACGGGATCGCCTTTGGAACGGCATTGGACGCCCTGGAAGACGGAGGGGACGAAACCGCTGCCCCAACAGCTTTGGCCGCCGGAAGGCTGGGAACCGCTGGAGATGAGCACGAGGAAGCCGGGGAGGTTTTGGTTTTCCGTGCCGAGTCCGTAAGTGGCCCAAGACCCCATGGAGGGGCGGCCCTGGCGGGTGTGGCCGGTGAAGAGGAGGAGTTCGGCCGGGGCGTGGTTGAACTGGCTGGTGTGCATGGAGCGGATGAGGCAGATGTCATCCGCGAGATCGTGGAAGGGCTGGGCGGCATCGCTCATCCACATGCCGGCTTTCCCGTATTGTTGGAAGCTGCGGGGGGTGCCCATGAGTTTTGGGACGCCGGTGGTGAAGGCGAAGCGGCGTCCTTCGAGGATGGATTGCGGGCAGTCCTCGCCATCGCGCTTCACGAGTTCGGGTTTGTAGTCGAACAGGTCGAGGTGCGGCGGGCCGCCCGACATGTGGAGGTAGATGACGCGTTTGGCCCGTGCGGGGAAATGCGGCTTGCGAGGCGCGAGCGGGTTGGCGGGCGACGGCAGGGCGGGGCTGCCAGGCGAGGCCGCGCGGAGACCTCCCGGGAGCATGGATTGGAGGGCGATGGCGCCGAGGCTGAGCTGGCCGGAGGCGGAAAGGAACTGGCGACGGGTGGGGAGCATGGGTTTTGGGGGTTACGGACTTGGGACTCGGGACTGGGGACTCACGGGCGCATGAGGAATTCGTCGAGGTTGGTGAGGACGTTGTTGAGGGTGGTCCAGGTGGCGAGTTCGGGGAGGCTGGCGTCCTCAGCAGCTGGCCCGAGCGGGTCGGTGGCCATGGGTTCGGCTTCGTCGGGGTGGTTTAGGAAATGGCTCAGGGTTTCGTCGAACAAGGCCCGGAGCGCCTGGACCTCGTGCTCACGGGGATCGCGTGCCAGCGTGAGGTGGTAGGCATGGCGGAGGCGGTCTTCGAAGGAGGCATCGGGCCGTTCATCCAGGATGCGGCGGGCGAGGGCCTGGTTGGTTTCGACGAAAACGGGATCGTTCAGGGTGACAAATGCCTGGAGCGGGGTGTTCGTGCGGCCACGGCTGACGGTGCAGACCTCCCGGTTCGGCGCGTCGAGGGTGGCGAAGCTGGCATAGGGGTTGTTCCGGCGAAGCTCGGTGTAAACGCTGCGGCGGTGGCGGTCTTCGCCTTCGCTGGTCTTCCAGTCGTTCTGGCGGCCGAACGCGGTTTTGAGACCGAGATTTGGCGCCATGGGGCGGACGCCGGGACCGCCCATTTTCCGGCTCAGCAACCCGCTGACGGCGAGGGCCTGATCGCGGAGCTGCTCACCGGTCGGGCGGAAGCGCGGGCCGCGGGCCAGGAAGCGGTTTTCGGGATCGCGCTCGTTCAGCGCGGGTGGGGTGCCGGATTCCTGACGGTAGGCGCGGGAGAGGACGAACTGTTTGAGAAGGCGCTTCACGTCCCAACCGTGCTCCATGAAATCGACAGCCAACCAGTCCAGGAGTTCGGGATGAAACGGCAGGTCGCCCTGGGAACCGAACTCTTCACTGCTGGAAACGATGCCGGTTCCGAATATGGCGGCCCAGAACCGGTTCACGGTGACGCGGGCGGTGAGGGGGTTGTCGCGGCTGACGAGCCACTCCGCCAGGGCCAGACGATCGGCTGGCCGGTCGTCCGGAAGGGGGTGAAAGGCGGCCGGAACGCCGGGTTCGACTTCGTCGCCGAGGTCGAGCCAGTTTCCGCGAAGCTGGATCCGGGTCACGCGCTGCTTTGATTCCGGCAACTCCTCCATGATGGGGACGGATGCCGGTTTGATCGCCGCGAGTTTCTTGTTCCGGTCCGCGAGGCGTTTCCGCTCGGCGAGAAGCTCGGGTGCGATTTGCCGGGCATAAAAGTCGCGGAGGCTTGCGGTCTGATCCGGGGAGCGACGGTCCGGATCGATGGAGAGGATGGCCAAGACCGGGGAGGGGATGGCGCGGAGGCGGTCGAAACCGGGAGCGTGTGAGGTCTCGAGGGCGAAGGCACCCGCGGCGGGGAGGAGGAGGCGGAGGTGGCCTGGGCGCTCCGCTTCGAAGCGATCCCCGGCGATGAGTGTCCACTCGGGGCGATCCGGGTGCGCCACGACGCTTTGGATGGGGAGGACGCGGCGGCCGCTGAGACTGAAACGTTCGAGGTCGCGCGGGTTTTTCTCGATCTCGGTTTTCCAGATCACCTCGTCATTTTCATCGAAGAGCAAGAGACGGACACCATCGAGGTAGGCGCCGCGCTTTTTGCGGAAAGCGATGCGGTCGACCGGCCGGGCGGTGTCGAAGGTGACCTGCCACCACTGGGTTTCGGTGCCGCCTCCGGTGGTCGAGAAAGAGTCCGGATCGCCGTCGATGACCTTTTCGGGCCCGGGTTTGCCCGGGTTCGTGCTGATCTGTTTGGCTTTTCCGAGACGCGCGATGTTTGCCGTGCCGCTGTAGATCTCGACCTCGGCGAGGTTCAGGAAGTGGTAGTGATCGCTGATGACTTCGACGCGGAACCGGGTAGCGGTGAGCGGTTTGGTTTCGTCCGGGACGAATTCGACGAGGGTTTGGGCGAAATCGAGGTCTTCGGTGGCGGCGCCGTTTGTGGAGGTGGCCGAGAGGCGGAGACCCTCCAGAGGGCCGGGCGGGAAAGGAGTGGTGAGCGCCAGACCATCCGGCGCGGGTTTCGCCGTGGCGTTTGGCTGGGCGTTCCAGCCATGGCGGAGGGGCAGGGCAGCATCCCAGGCGGGGAGGGCGTCGAAGATCGCCGGATCGGGAGATCGAAAGATGGCGTGGAGGTCATCGATCTCGCGCTGGAGGTTGTCGCGGCGGCGTTGCTGGTCCCGGGTGAAGAACCGGTAAACCGGCGATTCGTCGGCGCGATCGGCGTCGGCGGTTTGGTTGAGGATGGCGTAGAACCGGAAATACTCTTCGTGGGTGATGGGATCGTACTTGTGGGTGTGGCACTGCGCACAGGCCATCGTGGTGCCCATCCAGACCTCCATGGTGGTATTGACCCGGTCGACGACGGCGGCCACGCGGAATTCTTCGTCGCTCGTGCCGCCCTCGTTCTGGGTCATGGTGTTCCGGTGGAAGGCCGTGGCGATGTATTGGGCGTCGGTGGGTTCTGGGAGGAGGTCGCCAGCGATTTGCTCGATGGTGAAGCGATCGAAAGGCATGTTTTGATTCAGCGCCTCGATGACCCAGTCCCGGTAGCTCCAGATTTCGCGGGATTTGTCGCTGGGATAGCCGGAGCTGTCGGCATATCGGGCCTGGTCGAGCCAGAGGTTGGCCCAATGCTCACCGAAGGCGGGTTTGGCGAGCTGAGCGTCAACGTAACGATCGTAGGCGTCCGGGCGCTCGTCGTGGACGAAGCGCTGAATCTCGTCCCAGGACGGCGGCAAGCCGGTGAGGTCCAGCGCGACCCGCCGGGCGAGGGTGCGGCGGCTGGCTTCGGGCGACGGGGACAGGCCCTCGTCTTCCATGCGGGCGAGGAGGAAGCGGTCGATGGGGGTGACGGGCCAGGCTGGGTTCGTGACGGCTGGCGGGGGGACTTTGACGGGTGGTGCGTAGGACCAATGGACGTCGTATTCGGCGCCCTCAACGATCCAGCGACGGATGAGGGCGGCCTCGTCGGGGGTGAAGCGGTCGCCTTTACCCGGGGGCGGCATGACGTCCTCGTCGTCGGTGCTGGTGATGCGCCAGAGAACTTCGCTGGATCCGGGATCGCCGGGGGTGATGGCGACATAGCCACCGAGGTCGGCGGTGGCACCTTTGGCGGTGTCGAGCCGGAGCCCGGCCTTCCGCTCCTCTTCATCCGGTCCGTGGCAGGCGATGCAGCGGTTCGAGAGCAGCGGACGGATGTCGCGGTTGAAATCGATCGCCGATTCGCTGGCAGGGAGTTTCGCCTGGCCGAGGAAAATCAGGAGGGGGAGGCAGAAGAGGGTGAAGGGCGTGGTGTCTGGAAGCCGGAGATCCATCACCTATGACACGAGGTGGAAAGGGGAAACCTTGTGGGGAATTTTGGGGGACAGGGAGATGGGAGGACGCTTCAGAAGTCGAGGCGGGGGGAGCCGCCTGGGATGGTTTGGGGGAAGCCGGCGCGGCGGGCTTTGGCTTCGAGACGCCGGAAATACTGGCGGCGGTATTCGCCGCTGAGGACGCGTTCGCGGATCAGTTCGTCCACCTTGATCCCGTGTTGCGCGAGTTCGTGTGCGCTAGAGGTCTCATAAAGGCGCAGGGTTTGGAGGGCATCGACTGAATCCATAAGCACCTTGAGGCCGAATTCGGAGCGCGGATTCTGGAGCAGCACGGCTTTGCCGAGGAAGTAGTTGACGTCGTAGACCCAATCTTCTTCTGGGTCGTGGCGGGTGATGAGGACGATGATTTCCTGGCGATCGAACGGAACTTCTGGCTCGTCGATCAGGTGTTTTCGAATCAGGACCAAGGCGTTCTTCATCGCCTTGTATTTTTTGAAAGGACGGCCTCGGAACTTCATTGTGGCCTCCCATTGCTCGTCGATCAAGGCCCGGGCGGTGGGGAGGTCTCCCAGTTCGACGGCCGTCAGCAGAGCGATCGCAACGTAGTAGGGATTCGGGTCGGTTCGGGCTTGGTGCAGGTCATGTTTCAGGGCGTTCTCGAGGTCGCCACCGAATCGATAGACGCTGTCGTAGTTCGAAGTGCTGAGGCGTTCGTCGCGAGCGTTGACAAGCCGGAGCATGCGTTGGTGGACGTCGTCACGGCCGGGGAGGTCGTGTTTGACGTTGGAGGCATACCAATCGAAGAGATTGTCCGCTCCGCCGTAGAGTTTTTGGAAGAGCTGGCTGGCCAGCGCTTTGTCGCCCGCGACGGCGGAGACCCATGCGTGGATCCGGAGCCCTCTCTGTTCGCCGGTCTCTCCGGCAAGGCGCGCATACTTCATGGCGGCATCCAAATCGCCATCGATGAGATACGACTCGGCGAGATCGGCCATTGAGAATGCGATCGAATTTTTGGAGTAATGATCCTTGGAGCGGAGATGCTCGATAAGATCGTCGAGGCGAGGGTCTTTCCGGAAGAGATAGATGCGGGCCAGGTCGCGGGTCATGTCCGTTCGGCGGCTTTCGCGGAAGACGACTTCCAGAAAAGGTTGAGCCTGTTGCCAGCAGCCTTCGGAATCGAGCCGGTAGGCCATTTGCTCGGCGATGACCGGATGTTCCAGGGCCATGCCGGAGAATCGCTCGAACAGGGCGGGGAGATCGGCTTCCCTATTATATAGCGCCCGCATCGCGATGCTGAGATTGTGCGGACTGACGCGGTCGATGATATGACTGTATTTGATTTCATCGCCAGGAAGGGCGGTTGCGAAATAGCGATTCAAATCGTCATAGATGACATCGCGGCAGGCTCTGAAATAGGCACCGGATTTGTCCAGTTCGACGGGACCTAGACGAGGCACCTTCTTTCGGTGAGCCTCGAAGAAGACCTGCATGGCGGCCTGTTGGATGCCATCGACGTCGAGGCGGGAGAAGGTGGCGACCAGCTCTTTCCGGTTGCCGCGAACGCGTCGATCGTAAAAAAAGATCGCGGGTGCTAAGGGATGGCCTTCGAGCGTGGGGGCCAGGGCGTCGATGGCGTCCATGGCGGGTTCCCGTTCACGTTGGTCGATGTATTTCAGACGGACCGCGGAGAACGACATGTGGCTCTCCAGGCAGAGCTGGCCGAGGGTCGCGAGGCTGGGCTCGAGGCCGTCCTCGTGGGACGCCTCGATGAGCTTTCGGCGGAGCACGCTGACATTTGGGACGGGCGAATCGTAGTCGAGAAGCTGACCTAGCTTCTGCGGTCGGGCGCTTTTGGCTTCATCGCGAAGGAAGGCGGCGACCGATTCCGGGAAGCCGTCCAGCCAAGGGAGGCGTTCGAAGATGCCGTGGTAGAGAATGTTGGGGCCACGGACGGACTCGGTGTAGCTCGCGCCATCGCGAGTCTGCTCGCCCATGATGTGGACGAGGGCGAGGTCGAGCGGGGCCTTTTCGCGGACGAGACCACGGAGATCGTCGAACCAATGATCCGGGTAGATCTTGGCCATCGCATTGATCAGGAGGTGGCAAGCAAGCCCCGAAAAGGCGCCGTCGGCCTCTGCGTGCGCAACGAGTTTGGAATGGCGGAAGTGCAGGTAGTCGTCGAGCAACTGGAGCCAGGGTGCATTCGAGCGCGCGGCTCTGGCTTCGTCCAGCGCCTCTAGGGCGGTATGGTGAAGACCCGCCATCGCGAGTGCAAAACAGCGCACCGCCTGCGTCAGCCCGGGGGACCTTTTCCCGTATCGAATCTCGAGGCGCTGATCGTAAAGGAGGGAACGGGCAGTGAAGGCGCTCGAGACGGACGTCCAGTAGTGACTCGTCACTTGCCCCAGTAGCGCGTAGGCCTGCACCAGCTTGGCGAGGCGATGCTCGTTTTCGCCGAGTTCGCGGATGTCCTCGTGATGGAGGCGGATTTCTTGCCAAAGCAGGAACTCGTCCAGGGCCGAGACCCAAGGCTGCCCGCTCACAGGTCTGGGAGCGAGTTCGCCCCCGGCCGCTTCGTCGGCGCCAGTGGTTTGGCGGAGCAAATTCGCCAAATCTTCCCGGCTGAGGCGCTCGGCCAGTTCGGTGGCATCGCGGTAGGGATGAGCCGAATTCGGCTTGACCCCTGCGTGCTCGGTATCCCCGACGCGATAGACATAATGCAGTTCGTCCTCGCCATCCTCGTCCTCGCCCTTGTTGGCGAGTTGGACCGAAACGGGGATGAATGGGTCGCGAGGCCTTGGATCCCCCAGAAGACCGTCGCCGATGGGAATGCGCGCTTCGTCGAAGGCGGCCACAAAGAGCGCCTGCCGGAAGAGTTCTCCGAAAAGGGCCGACCGGAAATCAGAGGTCTCGAAGTCGCCCGGCGCCAAAACTCGGAAGGCGTGAGGATCGATCCAGGCCTGCGTATCGGCGGCGGTGCGCGTGGTCAAGGCGGGCGTCAGGAGCAAGCAGAGGAAGAGCGGTTTCAGAAAGGGATTCATGTTGGTGACGGGTTGAACCGGTGAGTGGGTTCAACGTGTCTCATCATGCCGAATCAGGTGGGACACGCAAGGGCGGAAGTTGGCACGTTGGCAAAAACGGCTGGCAAGCTTTTCGGCGTGTGCGAAGGGGGCGGCATGACCTTGCTGACCCGACTTCTCGCCTCCGCGATGCTGCTCCTGGCGCTGACCCTGCTGGCGATGTCGATCGTGCCTTATTGGTCAAAGGAGAACCGGTATCTGGAACTCTTTGGAGGCCAGCGGCTTTTCTATTTTCAGCTGAGCGGACTGATCGCGGTGGCCTCGGCAATGGCCTGGCGATGGAAGCGAACTCCCCGCACTGGCTGGGGTCTTGCCGGATTGGTGGCCGTGGGCGCCTTCTCCGTCAACGCTTTCGAGGTGCTGCCGTGGTATGTGCCGGTGTCGAGTGCAGAGGCTCCCGTCGTGGGAGAGGAACGATCCCGGTTCCGGCTGGTGAGTTTCAATCTTCGAGGTGGCGACAACGAGCGCCATGAGGATGTGGCGGCGTTCTTGAAGGGCTCGGAAGCGGACTTCATCTTTTTGATCGAAACGGAAACGTGGTGGCCGGTGATTCTCGGGGAGGTGGCGCCCGCCTACCCGCACGGCCAGAAGCGAATTCTCGCGGATGGCATCATCCTGAGCCGTTACCCGGTGTTGCGGCATAGGTATCGCGCGAGCAATTGGCATCTTTTCTCCCGGCTGGCCGAGTTCGTTCTGGACGTGAACGGGCAGGAATTGACGGTGGTTTGCGCCCACCCAGCGCCCTATTTTTTTCTGGGCTATTCGGGTTACGAGTCGAGAAATGACACGCTGGTCAACGCGATCGGGCATGGCTCCCGCGAGCTTGGAGGGCCGTTGGTTGTGGCTGGGGATCTGAACGTGGACATTTGGTCCCCGTGGTATGAGGAAATGATCGAGAATAGCGGGCTGCGGGACGCCCGGCGAGGTTTCGGGGTGTTTCCCTCCGATTGGCAGTGGGCAGAGCCGCCCTTGCAACGGGTGGTGGGCCGGCCGATCGATCACTGTCTGGTGTCGCCCGAAATCCGGGTCGATGACTTCCGGTTGGGGCCCCACTTGGGTTCGGACCACCTGCCCGTGGTGGTGGATCTGGCGTTTTGATGAGGACCTCTGACCGCCTGCTAGCCCCCACCGCGGCCGCGCAGTGGTTGCGGGAACCGGATTCGCGATCGATAGATTCGCTCCTAATTGATCGTGTCCAAGGCGCGAACCATGGATACTCCTTTCATCTCTACGGGCAGAGCGCTGCCGCGCAGGACCTTCCTTCGAGGGGCAGGGGCGGGTCTCACGCTTCCTTTGCTGGAAGCCATGACGCCGGCCTTTGGCGCCAGCGCCCCCGAGACGCCCCGGCGTATGCTGGCGATTTGCAACAACCTGGGGGTTTTGGCCGATCCTTTTTTCCCAAAGGAGAGCGGCCGAGGCTACGCGCTTTCCCCTTACCTTCGTGAACTGGAGGCTTTCCGCGACGATTTCACCGTGTTCAGCGGCGTCTGGCACCCCGATGTGGATGGGGGACACCCGGCGGACAATTGCTTTCTGACGGCGGCACCCCACCCCGGGAGTGGTGGATTTCGAAACACGATTTCCCTCGACCAATTCCTGGCGGAGCGCATCGGTCACCGGACGCGGTTCCCGTCGATGACGCTTGGCGTGAATGTCAAGCAGGGTCAGCGAAGCCTATCCTGGACGGGAGGCGGAGTGCTCATCCCGTGTGAGGAGAAGGCGTCGACGGTTTACGGGAAACTGTTTCTGCAGGGATCGGAGGAAGAAGTGGCGGACCGTGTGCGCCGTTTGGAATTGGGCGAAAGCATCATGGACGCCGTGTCGGGTCAACTGAGCACGCTTCGGCGCGACCTGGGGAACCGGGACCGGGAACGATTGGACCAATACCTCACCGGGGTGCGCGAACTGGAGGAGCGGCTGGTGGCCTCGAAAGAGTGGGAGAGCCGGCCCAAGCCCGAAGCGCCCTGTCCCGCACCGCTCGATCCGGAGGATCCACGTCAATTCATGGAGAAAGTCCGGCTGATGTATGACATGGCCCGGCTGGGTTTCGAAACGGATTCCACCCGTTTGATCACGCTCATGCTCGATGGCGTGAATTCGCCGGTGATCGACGTGGAGGGTGCTGAGATCCGCGAGGGTTACCACGCGCTATCGCATCATGGGAACCGCGAGAACAAGCTAGAGCAACTCAAGGCCATCGACCACTGGCAGATGAAGCTATTGACAGGTTTGTTCGGAGATCTGTCGTCAGTGCGTGAAGAGGACGAGAGGTTGCTGGACCGGACGATGATTCTCTACGGATCCAATCTCGGCAACGCCAACGCACACACGACGGACAATCTGCCCGTGCTGTTCGCCGGCGGCGGATTCCGGCATGGTCAACACCTGTCCTTCGACCGGATCAACAACTATCCTCTGCCGAACCTATTCGTATCGATGATTCAGCGCTTCGGCCTGGACGTCAACCGGTTTGCGACATCGACCGGGACGATGCGAGGTCTGGAGATGGCCTGAGCACCCTTTTAAGGCGGGGGCTTGTTCGCTCCGGGACGGCTTTTTAGCCCATCAATCTGCCAGGATCGGAGGCGAACTGGTGTCGTCGGAGCTGTCGGTGGTGTAGATCGGAGTCTCGTCGTCCATGGGATGCGGAAAGATGTGGCGGGTCAGAGGAGGGCCCAGGGGAGTGGAGAATTGAACTCCCCTGGGCGCGGATCGGAGCGAATCCGCGTTTACTGACAGGATTCGCAAGAATCGGGATCCAACGAACAAGCAGGACCGACCGCTTCCGTTTCCGGTGCCGCGGCTGCCGTGGGCTCGGTTTCGCGCATTTCGGAATGCCCCATGTCCCGGGCGACCAAGCCACGCAATTCCTTATTGGTATTCGTCGTCGACTGCTCGATTCGTGAGGCTGCGGTCGTGCGGAGGTAATACGTGGTCTTGAGTCCCTTGTGCCAGGCGGCCCGATACATGTGGGACAGGGTCTTCATGTCCGGTTCGGCCAGGAAGAGGTTCAGAGATTGTGACTGGTCGATCCACTTCTGACGGCGCGCCGCGGCTTCGATGAGGAACTCATAGGGAATTCCGAAAGCCGTCTGATAGCGGTCTTTGACTTCGTCGGGGATACCCGGGATTTGGGCCAATTCACCCTCATGATACTTGAGTCGATCGACCATCTCCTGATTCCAGAGATTCAACTCCTTCAGATCCTTCACCAGATAGGGATTCAGCATGATGAAATCCCCTCCGAGATTCGATTTCACGAACAGGTTCTTGAAGAGTGGTTCGATGCAGGGCGAACTACCCATGATATTGGAGATCGTGGCCGTCGGAGCAATGGCGATGACGTTCGAATTTCGCATTCCCTGACGGGCGATCTTCTTCCTCAACGGTTTCCAATCCATCTTTCCTTCCCGGGGGACTTCGATCGGCACGCCCCGTTCGTCCTCGAGGAGGTCCAGGGTGTCCTGGGGCAGGAGACCCCGGTCCCATTTTGACCCTTTGTAGGACGAATACGTTCCCTTTTCCGCCGCGAGATCACTCGACGCTTCGTAGGCGTAGAAAGCGATCGCCTCCATGAACTCGTCGTTGAATTCGACTGCTTCGGGTGAGGCGAAAGCGACGCCACGTTTGTAGAGGGCGTTTTGAAGGCCCATGATTCCGAGACCGATCGGACGGTGCCGGAGATTGGCGCGTTCGGCGGCTTTTGTGGGATAGAAGTTGATGTCGATGACGTTGTCGAGGGCACGCACGGCGGTGTGGATGGTGTCCCGGAGTTTATCGTGATCGAGTGCGCCGCTTTCGTCGACGTGCTGATCGAGGACGACGGAGCCGAGATTGCAGACGGCGGTTTCCTCATCGCTCGTGTTCAATGTGATCTCGGTGCAGAGATTGGAGCTATGAATGACACCGGTGTGGTCCTGTGGGCTGCGGACGTTGCACGGATCTTTGAAGGTGATCCAGGGATGCCCGGTTTCGAAGAGCATCTTCAGCATCGATTTCCAGAGTTCGATGGCGGGCACCTGCTTGCCGAAGATTTCCCCGCGCTGCGCCATGGCCTCGTATTCTTCGTAACGCTTTTCGAACTCCTGACCATAAAGTTCGTGAAGGTCCGGCGCCTCGCTGGAGCGGAAGAGCGTCCAGTGCGCACGGGCTTCCATTCGCTTCATGAACAGATCCGGCACCCAGTTCGCGGTGTTCATGTCGTGGGTGCGACGCCGTTCGTCTCCCGTATTCTTCCGAAGCTCGAGGAAGTCGTCGATGTCGTTGTGCCAGGTTTCCAGATAAGCGCAGCCCGAGCCTTTGCGCTTACCGCCCTGATTGACGGCCACGAGTTGGTCGTTGTGGAGTTTGAGGAAAGGGATGACGCCCTGGCTCTCGCCGTTCGTGCCCTTGATGTAACCTCCGGTGCCGCGGACGGCGGTCCAACTGCCACCCAGTCCACCAGCCCACTTCGAAAGGCTGGCGTTTTCAGCGATCCCACGAACCATGATCGACTCCAGGCTGTCGTCGACCTTGTAGAGATAGCATGAGGACAACTGGGAATGTAGTGTGCCGGAGTTGAACAACGTCGGGGTGGACGAACAGAAGCGGCGAGCTTTGTAAAGCCGGTAGAGTTCCAAAACCCGGTCGGTGCAGTCTTCTTCGCGGTGAAAAATCCCCATCGCCACGCGCATCCAGAAGAGTTGGGGTGTCTCGAGCCGGCGATGATTCTCTGCCGTCTTATCGACGATCAGATAGCGATCGTAGAGCGTCTGAATACCGAGATAGTCGAAACCGAGATCGGCCGAGGTGTCCAGTTCCTTAGCGAGCGCCTCGAGATCGAGTTTCAGGAGAGCGGGGTCGACGCGTTCGATTTCAACGGCGCGCTTCAAATTCTCCGCGAAGGCCTTTTGATGAAACTCATCCAGGCGATCCACTCCGTGCTCCAGGATGTTCCATCCGAGAACCTCTTCATAGATGTAAGTCAACAGGATGCGCCCGGCGAATTTGGCGAACTCGGCGTCTTTTTCGATTAGAGCTTTTGCGTTGAGGATGATGGTGGTCTTGAGCGACTCCATCGTCATTTCGGGGAAAATTGAGCGGCGGAGTTCCTGTTCCATTTCGCGCTTTGACCAGGCGAGATCGAGTCCTTGGCGTGCGAATTCAATGCGGCTCAGGAGATCGGCGCCGTCCCAGAAGGTGTTCGTTCCATCCGGTTGCTTGACCAGGATCATGGACTCCTGGCGCGAATCGGTTTCGTCCGCTGAGGCTTCCTTCTGCTCTTCGGCCCGTTGAATGGCCCGGTGGGCGCGGTAGAGAATGTAGCTTTCGGCGACTTTGAAATGGCCACGGCGCATGAGGCTTTCTTGAACGAGGTCCTGGAGGTCCTCGATATCGATGAACTCCTTACCGGTTTCGAGAATGCGCCGGCTGACTTCGTCGGCGATTTCCACAGCTGGAGACGAGTCCATGTGGAGGGAGAGGAAGGCCTTGCGAACGGCAGATTCGATTTTGTGCCGGTTCCACTCGACGATATCTCCGTTCCGGCGGATGACCTTGACGGGGATGTCCTGGCGGCCGAGCGGGGGATGACCGCTTGCTGCGGGCGAGTTCCCGTTGAGTCGAAGGCTTTGCTCGACGAGAAAGCTTCTAGCGACGTCGTAGGCGTGGTTTTTTTCGAGGGCGTGCTCGATGACTTGGGTGAGTTCCAGTTCGGTCAGGACGATTTTCCCGTCGTCGTTCAGCGGCTGGCGCGCTTGGAAATCGCTGATGACGGACGAGCAAACTTTCGTGACCAGGTCGCGATTCTGGGCGGTGAAGATGTCCGTTTCGTTCCTGGCCCGCATCAAATTGGTGAGGGCGGAACCGATGGTGAAAGCGATGTCCGAGGGTTCGACCTCCCGGAGTTCATCGCCATCCATGACGGAGACGGCGGGTGAAGCGGAGCCGTTTCCGTTGGAGAGGCCGGCATTCCATTCGAAGCGAGGCTTCACTTCGGCGGGTTCGGAGGCGCAACGCGCGATGGCTTGTTCTTCTTCGAGGAGCGTTCTGCTGATCATGAGTGGATTAGGTTGAGCGTGAGAATGGGGGTGATGTGATGGTTTTGCTGGGTGTATGGGTGGGTGGCGGGTCTAGCAGCTGCCGCGGGGCGCCGGTCGAGTGGGTTGGTTTCGCCGGCGACACCCGCGAGTGCTGGTTCTGGTCAAAGATCGGAATCGTCGACAGCTTCGAGAGAAGATGATTTTCGGTAGTCGGTGACGCGGCCTTCGAAGAAGTTTTGTTCTTTGCGGATATCCATCATTTCGGCGAGCCAAGGGAAGGGGTTTGCGGCGTTCGGGTGCAGAGGTTTGAGACCCACACCGGTTAGGCGGCGGCTGGCGATGTAATCGATGTATTGCATGAACTCATCCGCGCTGAGGCCGACGGAGTTCACGGGGAGACAGTCTTGAATGAACTGCTTTTCCAGATTGACCGCTTCGACCATGAGATCGGTGAGTTCCTGCCTGAAGTCCTCCGTCCAGATCTCGGGGTTTTCCTCGATGAGATCCATGAGGAGATTCCGGAACACCTCGATGTGGTTTGACTCATCCCGAAGGGTATAGCGGAACATCTGACCGATGCCCGGGAACTTGTTTTGCCGGTAAAGGCTGAGAATCATCCCGAACAAGCCGTAGAACTGGGTGCCTTCCATGCATTGTCCGAAGACGAAGATGTTTTTCGCGAGCAGCTGTTTGTTCTCGATCTTGGTCATGTCGAGGTCCCGGCGGAGGCTGCGGGAGATGCGGGAGACGAACTCGTTCTTTTGAAGGACGGTTTCGATCTGCTCGAACATGGCCTCGCACTCGTGCGGATTGATGCCGAGGCTGGAGATCATGTAGAGCAGGCTGTCGGCGTGGATGTTCTCCTCATGCGCGTGCCGGCCCAGGACGAGTTTGAGTTCGGGTGCGGTGACGAGTTCCCGGACCACGTGAAGGATATTGTCTCCGACGATGCCTTCGGCGGCGGAGAAATAGCCGATGCCCATCCGGATGATCCAGCGCTCGTTGTCGGTGAGCTGGTTGGAACGCCACTGCTCGACGTCCTTTTGCATCGGGACATCCTCGGGCTCCCAGTGGTTGGCCTTCATGGCGCGGTAAAGGTCGTAAGCCCACTGGTATTTCAGGGGGAGAAGGTTGAACGCCATCGTCTCGCGCCCGTTGATGACGCGTTTGGCGGCAAAGGCGGCCTCGGCCTTTTGTTGATCGAGGACGAACTGCCGGCCTCCGATCTGGAAGACCTTCTCCTGAGTGGCGGGCGGGTTGGTTTCGGTTTGGTTCAGGTTCATCAGATGTCAGTTTTTCTTAAGTGATTTAGCGGCGACGTTGGAGGGCGTTTTTACCGAGGCCTCTCCATGTATCGCGGGTGTCGGGTCTAGACGGATCCAAGGTTTGAGCGATCCCCGGCGGTTCCTGATGGAGGAAGCGAGCCGGGGTGGGAGGCACAACATCTGGTGTCCGTCTGTCCAACTAGCCCAATATCTTGGGTGCTGGCAACTCCAAATGCATTTTTTCGCCGGCTCTTCGGGGAACTTTTTTTTGCGATGCACGGAGGGTTGGGAAGACGGAGCGGCCGTCCTCTCGAAAGCAAAAAAAGTCGCCTGACGTATTCGCAACATTGAAAGGCTATCAAGCAAAGTTAAAAACCGGGTTTTTCGGAAAATGGAAGTGAGGAGAGATAGTAAATATGTTCTTTTGAACAGTCAAGCTCACAGTTTTTTTCGTCCGGGAATCCATGGATGGGCTGGACACTCATCGTTGGGTGGGAAGTCCAAGGAGAGGACCATGTTTTGACCCGGGCGCGACAGAAGCCGGGCCTTCCAAGAAAGCAAGAATCGAACCCTAGCAAAGCCCTAAATTGCATTTTCGTCACAAAGGGAGGAGGAGTGGACCGCTTGGGAGGCGTGGTGGCCACCTCGATCCGGCATTGCGTTTGACGGAACCGGCGTTAGATTTTTGGTTCGTTCCTCGAGCCGGGTGTTTCCCCGTGCCTGGCTTGAAGAGGTCCGCTTTGGAAGGATGGCTGAGTCTGGTTGAAGGCGCTCGATTCGAAATCGAGTGAACGGGCAACCGTTCCGTGGGTTCGAATCCCACTCCTTCCGCGGTTCAGTTTCGGAAACCCATTGCGCCGTGGGGGAACTTTTGGTGAAGTGACTCATGCATTGCGACCTGAGACTGGCGGGAGTCCTTCAAACGATCGTTTTCATTGGTTTGGTTTCGGCTTTGCCGTGGGCGGCTAGCGCGACGGAGAAGCCCAACGTGGTGCTGATCATGGCCGACGACATGGGCTATGAGTGTCTATCGGCTCACGGGAACGAGTCCTGGGAGACGCCTCATCTCGACGCGTTGGCCGCGAGCGGAATGCGTTTCGATCACGCGCATTCCCAGCCCATTTGCACTCCTTCCCGGGTGCAAATCATGACGGGGATCTACAACAACCGGAACTATGTCCGGTTTGGCCTCTTGGATCCCGAGGCCGTGACCTTCGGCAATCTCCTGGAGGATGCGGGTTACCGGACCTGCATCGCGGGCAAGTGGCAACTTCAGGGTGGATTCGAGGGGCCGCGCCGGTTTGGTTTCGAGCAGTATTGCCTCTGGCAGCTGACGCGGCGTCCCAGCCGTTACCCGAACCCTGGTTTGGAGATCGATGGTGAGGAGCGCGATTTCAAGAATGGCGAGTTCGGGCCGAATCTGGTCACGGACTACCTGATCGAGTTTTTCAAGGAGCGCGCGGAAGATGGCGAGCCGTTCTTCGCGTATTACCCGATGATTTTGCCGCACTGGCCGTTCGTGCCGACACCCGGGAGCGACGACTGGGATATGGCCATGTGGCGTGACGCTGGCCCTGAGCCCAATTCCGGGCCCTACAAGAAGCAAAAATACTGGGAAGGCATGGTTCGCTACACGGACAAGATGGCCGGCAAGATCGTCAATGCCCTGGGGGAGCTCGGCTTGTCGGAAAAGACGTTGGTCATTTTCACCTGCGACAACGGAACCTACAGCGGCGTTTCCACGCAGTTTCGCGGCAAGGAGTTTGGCGGAGGGAAGGGGAGCACGGCGGACAACGGGACTCACGTTCCGTTTCTGGTGAGTTGGCCCGGGACGATCGAGCCTGGACAAGTTCGTCAGGAGCTCGTGGACTTCTCCGATGTGGTGCCCACGCTTCTGGACGTGGCGGGGGTCGAAAAGCCTGAAGGTTTGGACGGCCGAAGTCTGGAGCCGTTGTTTCGGGGCGGAGCGTTGCCGCCGAGGGAACCGATCTATTGTTATTACTCGCGGAACGGCGTGCGCGAGGCGGCTTCGGAGCACGTGCGGGATGCTCGCTACAAGTTGTATGCCGACGGGCGGTTGTTCGACACGGTGGAAGATCCCTTGGAGGCATCGGCGCTGCCCGAATCCGGGATTCCTGAGTCCCTGCGAGCCCGGGTGGACCGGCTCAAAGTGGCCCTCGAACGGCATCGCGGCATCACGAAGGCGTCTGATCCGCGGATCGAGGCCCGGCGACGGGCTTTGTCGGGGAAGAGGCAATCCGGGTGAGGTCGATGCAGGTCCTGGTGATCGAGGACGACGCGAAGATCGCGTCGTTTTTGGAGAACGGCTTTCGGGAAGCGGGCTACGGGGTGGAGGTCGTCCACGACGGGATGGAGGGGCTCGACCGGGCGCTGATCCACGACTATGCGGTGGCGGTGGTGGACCTGATGCTACCCAGTCTGGACGGGAAGCGTTTGATCGCGAAGCTCCGGGAGGAGGGCGTGAAAATGCCGGTGATCATTCTCAGTGCCAAGGGTTCGGTCACGGATCGGATCGAGGGATTGCGTTCCGGGGGGGATGACTACCTGGTGAAACCGTTTTCCTTCTCGGAGCTTCTGGCGCGGGTCGAAGCATTGTTGAGACGGAGCGGGTTGCGCGAGAGCGATGCGGCGGAAGGGGAGCGGATCCTGCGGGTCGGTGAACTGGAGCTGGACCCCTGGAAGCGGGAGGCGAGGCGGGCGAAGACGTCGATACCGCTTCACGCACGGGAGTTTGCCCTTCTGGAGCTGCTGATGCGGAACGCGGGGCGAGTGGTTTCCAAGACGGCCATTCTCGAAAATGTGTATGGCTACAGCTTCGACCCTCAGACAAACGTGGTCGACGTTCTGGTCCACCGGGTGCGGAAGAAAGTGGACGACGGCTTCGAGCCGAAACTCATCCACACTCTCCGGGGCATGGGCTACGTGGTCAGAGAGGGCGGATGAATGGGCGCCGGCGGCTGGGATGGCGGCGGTCAGCCTGCGGGTGAGTGGCAACAGAGGCCTCCCTCCATGGCCTGGAGACGCCAGACGATGAGGGCTGCTGAGGCGATCAGGGCAAAGCGCTGGAGACGATTGACCGTGCGGGGGCCGAAGCGCAGCTGGAGGCGGCTCCAGCCGTGTTGGGCCGCCCAGAGGAGTGGCACGGTGCCTATTCCGAAGGCGAGTGCGAGCGTCGCGCCGCGGACTGGCGAGC
>CAZCRA010000037.1:0-29155 GCA_964500945.1 uncultured Verrucomicrobiales bacterium
TCCCCCCTTATGTCTTCCCCCGCCCGCTCGAGTTCGACTCGGCGAGACGCTCAGGCGTTCGCCGTAGCGCACCTCATCGTCCAGGCGATCAAGAGAATCGCTTTTACGATCCCGCCTCTCCTCCTTTTCTGGATCGTGATCGGCACCCCCTTCATTACGGCCGCCGCCCTCGCCTACATCGCCGGGCTCTTCCTCGAGTTCGCTCTCAAACACGCCCTCGAACTCGGCTAGCCTCGGTCCTGCGACTCAGTGCGCTTCCAGCCAGTTCTCTCCCGTCCCGGTTTCCACCACGATCGGAACCTCCAGCGGCAGCGCCTCCTTCATACACCGCACGATCAGCGGAATCGCCACTTCCTCCTCGTCGCGCTTTAGGTCGAACACCAGTTCGTCATGCACCTGCAGAAGCATGCGCGTCTCCAGACGCTCCCGGCACAACGCTTCGTCCACCCGCACCATCGCCAGCTTGATCATGTCGGCCGCCGTGCCCTGCACCGGCGTGTTGATCGCCGTTCGCTCGGCCGCCTGCCGCAGCGTCCAGTTCTTCGATTGAATGTCGCGCAGGTAACGCCGACGGCCCGTCACGGTCTCGACATAACCATGCTCCTTCGCAAACTCAATCGTCCGGCCCATGAAGGATTTGACCCCGCCATACTGGTGAAAATATTCCTCGATGATCTTGTCCGAATCCTGCCGGGAAATCCCCAGCCGCTGCGCCAACCCGAATCCCGTGATCCCGTAGATGATCCCGAAATTCACCATCTTCGCCGTCCGTCGCATCTCGGGAATCACGTCGTCCAAACCCACACCATACACCCGGGCCGCCGTGGCCGTGTGAATGTCCAGCCCTTCGTTGAACGCTTCGCGCAGCCCTTCGTCCCCACTCAGTGAAGCCATCACGCGCAGCTCAATCTGGGAATAGTCCGCCGACAGGAGGCAGAAATCCTTCCCACGCGGCACAAAGGCTTTGCGGATCTCCCGGCCCATGTCGGTCCGAATCGGGATGTTCTGCAGATTCGGATGATTCGACGCCAACCGCCCGGTCGCCGTCATCAGTTGGTCGTATTGCGTGTGCACTCGGCCCGTCACCGGATGCACGGTTTCCGGCAGGGCGTCGACATAGGTGTTCTTCAGCTTCGCCGCCTCGCGGTAAGCCAGAATGTCCGCCACGATCTCGTGCTGGAGCGCCAACGCGCTCAGCACCTGCTCATCCGTCTTATATTGCCCTGTCCGCGTCTTCTTCGGCTTGTCCACCAGCTTGAGCTTGTCGAACAAGACCTCTCCCAACTGTTTGGGTGAGTTGAGATTGAACTCTTCGCCGGCCAGCCGAAACACCCGCTCCCGAAGTTCCCCCAATTGCGATTCCAGAACCGCTCGAATCTCCATCAACGCCCCGGGGTCCAACGTGATACCTTCCCGCTCCATCGAGGCCAACACCGGCACGAGGGGGGCCTCGACCTCGTAAAACACCCGCTCCTGCGCCTCCTCTTTCAGCAGCGGCCTCAGCTCCTCCGAGAGTTGAAACGTGACATCGGCATCCTCCGCCGCATACTCGGCCAGCTCCTCCTTCCGGTCGTCCATGATCTCGAGCATGCTCACCTGCTCCACACCCCTCTTCCGTTCGCCGATAAGCGATGAAATCGGCACCGGCGTGTAGCCCAGCATCGCTTCGGCCATGAAATCCATGTTGTGACGCAGCTCCGGTCTCACCAGGGTGTGCGCCAGCATGGTGTCGAAGACCTTCCCGCGAACCTCGATCCCATGCCATCGCAGCGCCAGGAGATCGAACTTCAGGTTGTGCCCGACGATCTCGACTTCTTTCCGCCCCAACACCTCCGCGAACTCGCTCAGCACCACTTCGGCTTCGGCTCGCTCCCGGGGAAGTGCGACGTAGTAGGCCTCACCTCGTTGCCAGGCAAAGGATAACCCAATCACCTGCGCCGTTCGGGGATCGAGCGATGACGTCTCCGTATCGAGACAGAAGCGCTCCAGCTTGGCCAGCTTCGCGATCAATCCCTTTCGCGCTTCCTGTGTCTCCACCAGGTGATACTCGTGCGGGACCTCTGCCAGCGTTTTGAGGCCCTGTTCCGCTGGAGCCTCACTGCTCTCAGCCGTGCGAGCCCGTGCGCTTGCACTCCGCCCAGCCTTGAAAGCATCACCAAACAGTCGCCGGCCGAGTGCATTGAACTCGAACTCGACGAACAGCGCCTTCAGCTCGTCGTCATCCCGCGGCTGAATCTCCATCGATTTGGGATCGTAGCTCACCGGGGCATCGAGAATGATGGTCGCCAGTTCCTTCGATAGCAGGGCCTGCTCGGCGTTCGCCTCCACATTCTCCTTCTGCTTCCCCTTCAGATCCGAAACATGGTCCAGCAGATTCTCGATCGACCCGTATTTGCCGATCAGCTTCTTCGCAGTCTTCTCCCCAATCCCGGGCACGCCGGGGATATTGTCGGACGCATCACCCCAGAGGCCTAGGATGTCGATCACTTGCGCCGGTTCTTCCACCTCCCAATTCCGCCGGACGTCGTCGATGGTGAGAATCTCGACCTCGGATCCCTGACGGCCCGGCTTGAACAGCTTCGCTCGCTCGGTCACGAGTTGGGCGAAATCCTTGTCCGGAGTCACCATCAAAATCTCCAGCTCGGGATCCGCCTTTTCCGCCTGCAGCGCCAGGGTCCCGATCACGTCGTCCGCCTCATAACCGTCCTCCACCAAAATCGGGATTCGCAACGCCTCGATCAGTCGCTTGACGTGCGGAATGGCCGCACTGAGTTCTTCCGGCATCTCCGCCCGCTGCGCCTTGTATTCCGGATATCGCTCGTGCCGGGGCGTCGGCGCGGAAGTGTCGAACGCCACCGCGATTTGCGTCGGTTCCCGCTTCTCCAGAATCTCGAGCAGCGTGTTGGCGAAACCGAAGATGGCCGAGGTGTTCATCCCGGCCGAGGTCACGATCGGATTCCGCACGAAAGCAAAATGCGCCCGGTAAACCAGCGCCATTCCATCCAGCAAAAACAACCTGCCGCCCATGTAATTCAATCCTTCGACCTAAACCTCACCCAACCCAAGCACAAAACACCGAATCCCTATCCTCCATTCTCTCCTAATAAGGTCTGCGCCGCCTCCCGCACCCGGCTCCGGTAATCGTCTTCCACTTCGCTCAGGAAGGGAAGCACCGGCCCGGTGTGCGCGATTCCCGCAAAGCTCACCCCTTCGTGCAAAACCGCCACCGCCCCGGCTTTCTCTCGCAAAATACCAAACTTCCTGAACACCCCGCGGATCTCCTCCGCCTCCACCACTCCTCCGCGCCGAATCCGGTCCAGCATCCGCTGTGCCAGCGCCGGAGCAATGGCCGCCGCCCCGGAGGCAAAGGTCGGCATCCCGAAATCCCGGAGATGAACCACGGCTGCCCGCTCTCCCAATCCGCTCACGACCCTGCCGGGCCCGGCCACCCTCACGATTTCACTCAAGAGGGCATCGGAAGCCGGTTGATCCCGCCTAATCCCGTACTGAATCCAGGCCACCATGCCGTCTTCCAAGAGCCCTCGAACGCCATCGACGGGCATGGAATCCTCCCGGTTCCACTCCAAGACCACCGGCTTCTCCGCCTGCTCCACAAATCGACGAATCCCGCGAAGCAGACCTGTCTCCGTCCCCGGCCCGTGCGATGGCAGGAGATGGGCCGCCGGAAAATCCGTCCCCCGAAGCATCTCCGCTTGATCGGTGAGTGCGCCGAAGTCCGGTCCCACCCCAGGGATCGCCACCATCGATTCATCCGTTATCTCGCCCAGCATCTCCAGCATGGCCGCGTAGTCGGTCCGGCTGATGTGATACAGGTTGGCATTCGCCGCATACGCCACCACCCGCACGCCGCCCGACGCCACGTGGCGCAGCAGTCGTTGATTCTGGGCCCGGCTCAGCGCACCGTCTTCATCCCGCGCCAGCGGCGGAAGGGCGATCACCGTTTGCCGGAGATCCTCAACCCCGGGTAACTCGGTCTTCATGGTCAGGAGGGTTTCAAGCCAGCCCCTGGCATCGCGCCGGGAGCGGGAAGTATCTCATCTTCCCCCTGAACGGTCGAACATTTGACCCAAAATCTTTCAGTTCGAAAACCGCCCAACCCTCATTAGGTTGATCCTCTTCCAAAGACCCCTTTCCCCATGGAACGCCGAGTCCCAGGTCCCCAGTCACTCATGCATTCAATCCGGCTCGTCTTCGGATTGATCAGCATGCTGATGGGCGCCTCGGTTGCCGTCGGTTTCGACCGGCCCTGGTGGACGGGCTCCCTCCTGGGCGCCCTCATCGCCGCCGTCGTCGTCGCTTTGGAAATCGGGATGCGCGACTTCAGTTTCAGGCGCTTCTCCCACGCGACCATCGGGCTCCTCGTCGGACTGCTTGGCGCCTGGCTGGTCACCCGGGTCGGTTTCTTCCAAAACCGGGGCTCCCTCGAACTCGAAGAGGCGGGTTCGGTTTTCGAATTGATTATCTTTTTGGCGCTCGGCTTCCTCGGAATGATGCTCGCCCTCCGCAGCAACCGGGAGGAATTCTCCCTGCTGATTCCCTATGTCCGCTTCCGGCAGGACGGCGTTCAGGAACAACCGGTCATCGTCGATCCCGGCATCCTCATTGATGGCCGTTTGCCCCGAATCCAAGCCACGGGATTCCTGCCGGGATCGCTCGTCATCCCCCGTTTCGTCGTGGACGAACTTCACCTCATGGCCAGCTCCCCGGAAAACGCCGAAGCAGAGCGCGGCAAACGTGGACTCGAGTGCCTCGATCAAATGCGGACCTCGCCAAAGATCGATCTCCAAATTCACGAGGATGCCGCACCGGCCGAGGCCGGGACCGAAGCCAAACTCATCGCCCTGACTTCGTCACTATCCGGAAAAATCCTCAGCGCCGACGCCAACCTCTGCAAAGCCGCCAAGGTTCAGGGCATCCCCTGCCTGAACCTCGCCAATCTAGCCCGGGCGCTCCGGCCGGTTCTCCAAGCCGGAGACAAAGTGGAGGTCACTTTGACCAAGGAAGGCAAAGACGCCGGCCAAGCCATCGGATACCTCGATGACGGAACGATGATCGTCGTGAACGACGGTAAAACCGCCATCGGCACCACCAGGATCGTGACCGTCTCAGGAGCGGTCAAAACCTCCGCCGGCCGCCTGATTTTCGCCGGACTAGACTGACTATTCGAGCTGATTTCCGACGCCGGCAGCGCGGAGAAGAACCAGCAGATCGTGTAAAGGTTATTTCCTTAAAGGCACTGAGCCCGGAAAAACTCTCCGAATCTTTCGTCCCGCGGGGCCTCGTCGCCGGTCATCCACCCATCTTACTGGTAGCTGTAGACGTCGTCGTTCCGCTTGCCCGACGGGCCTCCCAGCTCGCCATTCTCGCCATACGACCAGACCGCTACGGACGAGTAAATCTCCTCCGTCCCGCTCCCGGTCCGAGAGGGCACGGTCATCGCGTTGCTATAGTCCGAATCATACTGGACGAAGTAGTAGCCGCCCCAGGGGTCATACAGCTTGTGACTGCCGCCCGAAGCCCAGATCCCTTTTCGGCCATCCGACTTTGCGGTCTTGGCCGAGAAAAACTGCGTCCCGCGCGGGTTGATGGATTGGGTGGAGGCCGATCCGCCAATCCCGAGCAGCGCCGTCAAAAGCCCCGTCGAGCCGTCCGTTTGTATCACCGTGTCACCACCGCTCGAACCGCCCGAGATGTTCGGAAATCGCTTGTATTCGCTGAAGTAGTTCACCATGCCGGTTCGCAACTCGGAGGCCGTCTTCTGGGCTTCGACCTTGCGCATCGTCTTCGTCACGGTGTGTCCGGCCGGAAGCAGGATGGCCGAAAGAATGAGAATAATCGTGATCACCACCAGAAGCTCCATCAACGAGAAGGCATGCTCCAAGCGGCCGGGGGTGGATGTCGAGGTTTTCATCGGAATTCGCTGTTCAGGTTCGGGCGTATCGCTCCGCAGCAACACAGCCAACTTCTTCATCCTATTGAATTGCTCCACATCTGGCAATGACTTTGTGAATACCCTTCGACCGGCCACCCCCTCCGCTCCCTCCCCTCACCGCCCAAAATTGCCCTCCAGTGCCCCGGCCCCCTTGCACCTCATCAGCCGGAACGTTACGATCCGCGCTTTCCCTCCGATCGCTGATCTTCGCTCCCGCTTCGCCCACTGTTCCCATGCGTCCGATCCCACTCGCCTGGGCCCTGCTGCTCCTACCCACCCTCCTCGCCCATGGCCAGGAACCACAGGCTGAGGTGCTTCGAAATCCCGCTGCGCCAGCCTGGGTCGAACACCACGACATCCCGGTCGACGCGGCGACGCCCGAGGATTCCTCGCACAATGACGTCTACTTCCTCCTCGCGGACCGGCAGGTCCATGTCCCGAGCCGGAGCAGGTATTTCCACTACGCCTACCGCTTTCTCTCTCAAACCGGCATCCAGGAAGAATCCCAGATCGAGACCAGCTTCGCGCCCTCCTACGAAACCCTCGTCTTTCACGCCCTGCGCATTCATCGCAACGGTGAAGTCATCGATAAGCTGCCGGAACAGGATTTCCGGCTGCTTCAACGCGAAACCGGCCACGAACGTCAGCTCTACGATGGCCGGTTCTCCGCCATGGCCCTCGTCGAGGATGTCCGTGTCGGTGACATTCTCGAATTCGCCTACACCATTCAAGGCGCCAATCCCGTCTTTGGCGATCACTTCACTCACCTCGAGGCGATCCGGTGGGGTTCCCCGCTCGAGAAAGCCGTTTTTCGCATCCTGTGGGAACCCGAACGTCCACTGGCGCTTCGCCAGCATGGCATTGATCTCGACCTGCCCGTCCGCAGCACCGGCGATCTCCGCGAGATTTCCCTCGTGGAGCACCAACTCCAACCCGTCTTGAGCGATGGAGACCTGCCGGTCTCATACTTCCCACGCCCTTGGTTGAGCTTCACGGATTATCCCGACTGGCAAAGCGTCGCTGAGTGGGCGCGACGCCAATACCCGATTGAAACCGGCCTGCCGGAAGAATTGGCTGAGGTGGCACGGGAACTCGAACGCCTCGAACGCCCGGAAGACCGCATCGCGGGCGCCCTCCGCTGGGTCCAAGACGAAATCCGCTACCTCGGCCTCTTCGAAGGCATGCACTCTTACCGCCCTTACCCGCTGGAGACCATCCTTCAGCGCCGCTTCGGCGACTGTAAGGACAAGTCCCTCACGCTCATCACCCTACTCCGCTCGATGGGCTTCGAAGCTTACCCGGCACTCGTCGACACCGACTACTGCGAAACCCTCTCCGGCTTTCTTCCATCGCCGCAGCATTTCGACCATCTCGTCGTGCAGGTCCGCCATGCCGGGCGCATCCACTGGTTGGACGCCACCGACTCCTTCCAACGCGGCCCGCTCGAGGAACTCTACTTTCCTGCCTACGGCTACGCCCTCGTCGTCGAAGAAGGCACCACCGGCCTCACTCCGGTGGAGCCCAACGGTTTCGAATTCATGACCACCGAAGTCACCGAAACCTTCGACATCAAGGACTATCGCGGAAACGCCCGCTTCACGGTCGAGACTGTCTACCGCGGACGGCAGGCCGAATACATCCGGGCCGACTTCGCATCGACCAGCCGGGATCAAACCGAGAAGCAATACCTGAATTTCTACTCCCAGGACTTCCCCGGCATCCGCCTCGCCGCCCCCATGCAGATCCGCGATGACCAGGAGGCAAACGTCCTCACCACCGTCGAAGCTTACGACATCGACGGCCTCTGGACTCCCATGGCCAATGACCCGGACCGCATGATCATGGAGTTCTACGCGAACATCGTCTCATCCGAACTCGTCGAGCCCTCCACCCGGATTCGGTCCATGCCTTTCGGCCTGCCACATCCCAGGCACGTCGTGGAACGCATGATCGTCAATTTCCCCACCCCCCTCGAGCTCGCGCCGGACTTCACCGAGATCGACAACCCCGCCTTCCACTTCACGCTCGAGGAGAAAGTCACTCCCCGTCGACTGGAACTTACCTACGAATACCGCTCGAAAAAGCACGCGATTCCTCCCGAAGAGATCCCTCGCTACCTGAAGGATATCGCCGATTGCAACGACGTCACGGGCTACAGCGTTTGGGTCCCATCCGCCTACGCGGAACAGGATCCGAAGGAAATCCTAAGGCATCAGGCGGAGGCGATCGCCACCGAAACCTTCTCCATGCCCGCCACACCTCTCATCCTCGCGCACGCGGCGGGTTTTCTCTCCGCGGCACTGATCGGACTCGGCCTCTTTTTCTGGGATCCCCACCCAGCACCGGCACGTCCTCCCTACAACCCCCAGGCCACCGGGCTCGGCGGCTGGATGATCGTCGTGGCGATCGGTGTGTTCCTTCGCCCCCTCATTTCCATCCTCTCCATCCCATCGACGCTCTTTGAAATCGATCAATCGCTCTGGGTGGCTTTGGGTAACCCCGAAAATGAAGCCTTCGATCCGCTCTGGCACCCCGCCCTCCTCTTCGGCGGAGTCGCCACCCCCGCTTTTCTCGCTTTCGAGATCCTCATCATCGTGTTGTTCGTCCGGAAGAGGACCAGCTTTCCCTATCTCCTCGCCCTGTATTTCGGTCTATCCATCCTCAGCACCAGCTTGACCGCTTGCTTCTCCACCCTCATCGACGGTTTCGATCAACCCGCCCGAGCGGAACGCTACGCAAATGCTTTCCGGACCATCGTCGCCGGAGCGATCTGGGCGCCCTATTGCCTCATATCGAGACGATCGCGACAAACTTTCACGCAGCGCAGGCGGGAAACGAATCCACCTCCACTCCCGCCACCCCTCCCTCTCATCCCTTGATCATCAGGGCGCCCTGAGTCCCGGCACGGCACGGAAGGTTACCCGTCCAATCGGCCGGGAACCACTTCGCGCAGCTTCGCCAACCCACGCCTGACCCGTGCCTTGATCGTTCCAAGCGGTTGTCCCAGACGCTCGGCTACTTCCTTCTGCGTCAGCCCCCGAAAATATACCATCTCGATCGATTCCCGCTGCTCGTCCGTCAGGTCAGCCATCGCTTTGCGCAGAACCAGAATATCGTCGAGTCGCCCAGCGTGATCGAGAGCGTCCCCGCTCCGGCGAGTGGCCGAAAGAACCTCCTCCTCGGTCTCGTAATCGTCCTTCAAGCGGAAGCGCCGCCTATTCGAACGCAGCCGGTCGATGGCGCGGTTTCGGGCCATGGTCGAAGCCCAAGTGATGGGAGTGCCTCGCCGCCGTTCGTAAAGCCCGGCTTTTTGCCAAATCTGCGCGAAAACTTCCTGTGAAACTTCCTCGGCATCGCTTGGATTGTTTAGGACGCGATACGCCGTCATGTAAATCACGCCGGCGAAGCGATTATGCAACTCTTTAAAACTGAGACGATCACGTCCAGCAACGCGCTCCATGAGATGATCGTCCGACACTTCGACCGTTTTCATATTAGCATAATCTTATATCTTGAGCGCTTTTCAACCCATTTTATAAGTTTTTCTTATTCAAGCCAATCCCTGCGCATTTCTTGCCCGATTCCCGCGACATTCGCCCAAGCCGGGCTATGCTCCCAACTTCATGTCTGTTGGTCAGGCCAGGAAGGCTCTCACCATTTCGGAGCTCACCCGGGACATCCGTTTGGCCCTGGAGGAGTCCATCGGCAGCGTCTGGGTCGAGGGAGAAGTCAGCAATCTCCGCAAACAGCCGTCCGGTCACCAGTATTTCAGCCTCAAGGACGATTCGGCCCAGCTCCGTTGTGTCCTCTTCCGGGGTCACGCACGCCGAAGCCCCGTGTCGCTCGAAGACGGCATGCAGGTTCTGGCCGAGGGGGAAATCTCCGTCTACGAATCGCAGGGCCAGTATCAGCTCGTCGTCCGAAGCGTCCAGCCAAAGGGGCTCGGAGAATTGCAGGCACGGTTCGAGGCGCTCAAGCGCCGGCTCGATGCCGAAGGACTCTTTGATCCCGAGCGGAAACACCCGATTCCCCGCTTCCCGCAAACCCTTCTGCTAATCACTTCTCCCACCAGCGCGGCTATCCGCGACATGCTAAATATTTTGGGCCGCCGCGCTCCCTGGGTTCGGGTCCTCGTCGCCCCCGTCCGCGTCCAGGGTGAGGAAGCCTCCCGCGAGATCGCCGAGGCCTTTCAGCGCTACACCACCGCACCCGTCCCAGGCCTGCCGCCCATCGATACCGTCATCGTGGGACGTGGCGGAGGCAGTATCGAAGACCTCTGGTGCTTCAACGAAGAAATCGTCGCACGCGCCATCGCCGAATGCCCGCTTCCCGTCGTTTCCGCCGTCGGCCACGAAATCGACTTCACCATCGCGGATTTCGTGGCCGACCTCCGTGCCCCGACCCCCAGCGCCGCGGCCGAACTCGTCGTTCCCGACCGCGAAGAGCTCTCCCTCCACCTCGAACGCCTCGGTTCCCGTTGCGAAAGCCGCATTCGAAACGCCTGTCAACACGCCCAGCGCGAACTGACGCTTCTATCGCAAAGCGGTGCCTTTCGCGAACCCGGACGTGTGCTCACGGACCGCGTCCAGCGCGTCGACGAACTCCTGAGCCGCATGCGGGAGTCCAGCCGCGTCCAGGTCCATTACGGCGGGGAGCGAATCGCGAACGCCGCTCGCCTGCTCGAACTCAGCAGGCCGGACCGCGCCCTCGAGTCTCGCGCCGACCGGCTGGAGGCGATCGGAGACCGGCTGCGAACCCTTTCCCAACAGCGACTGCGCTTCCTCGGGCAGAGGCTTGAGGGCTTGGAGCCCGTCCTTCGAAATCTAGGCCCCACCGTGGTTCTCCGCCGCGGCTTTTCCCTTACCACCAATGCCGCGGGAGAGGTCGTTTTCGCCGCCTCACAGCTGAAACCAGGCGACCGGCTCACGACGCGCTTCAGCAAAGGTAGTGCCGAGACCGAGGTGCGAGAGGTCGACTCGGACTAAAAACCCAGCCGGGCCCCATCGCCTCCGACCTCCATTCTCCCTGTATTCTCCCCTGCGCACGGCATGAGGCGAAAAAACCCGGAGCACGCGAACGCGCCCCGGGCCCTTTGAAGTCTCAACTTTCGAAACTCCGGTCAGGCAGAATTAACTGCCCGGAAGGAGAATCGCATCGGTCGAAATGTTGGACGGCATCCGTCCACCCGTCGATTCGCCGGTTTCTTCGTCAACCGTTTGAGGCTGGAAGATGTCGTCGATGCCGCTTCCCTTTGGCCCGATGACCGTCGCTCCAGCAGTCCGCTGGTTCAGCTTCTCAATCTTCACGTGACCGCCGACATAACCGACGACGGCGCGCCGGGAACGAAGCCAGGGATGATTTTCACCGTAGGTTCCGGCCGACTCCATTTCGTCCGCGATGATCGGCGCACCCGATGGGCTCGTGTCCGTCATCCCGATGATGTAAACCATGCAGTTTTCCTCAGGCTCGAGCTCCGAATCCCCGTTTGGAGGCGAGAGCTTGCTGGGGTTTCCCTGCGTGTAGAAGATTTCGTCGGTGCCAAGGTCGGTCTCAATGATCAGCTCCTGAAGCGCATCGGTGGAGTTCGAGAACTGACCACCACCGCCGCCGCTTCCCGACGTGTTGGAATCTTCCAACGGGAAAACGCCGTCGTTGTCGAACGCATACAAACGCAGCGCCGTCACGATTTGTTTCTGGTTCGAGACGTCCTTCGAAAGCCGGGCTTTCTCAATGACCTTCGTGTAAGCCGGCATCGAAATGCTGGCGAGGACCGCAATGATCGTAATCACCACGAGCAGCTCCAACAAGCTGAATGCCCGTTGGGTAATGTGGGTATTTTTCATAACTATCTTTTCTATGGATCTATCTTTTCTATGGTTTTGCCAGGGATCTCCCTGACTATGATGGCCGAGGACTGATTTCAGTCCCCGATCACACTATCTTGCCAAATTTGGCACGGCTCCTGCAAGAAAAAGGCGCTTTTCTTTTCCAAAGCCGGTCAACCCGCCCTCTACCCCACGTTCCGCGCGCGGCGCGTTCTCGCCAAAACCCCGGCGCCTTTCCGCCCGGAGACGAACTCCCAAAGCGCCAGTTCCAAGGGTTGGTCCGATCTCATGGTCACCAGTTGATGCCCCAGCCGCGATGTCAGCATCTCCAGCTCCGCCCGGTGCTCGGCAAACCGCTCCAGGTAGGTCTGGCGGGCCGCCCCCGGCTGGATAAAGAAGAGTTCGCCCGACTCCGCATCTTCGAAATGAACCGCTTTCTCGAAGCGAAAATCCACTTCCGCCCCGTCCAGGACACGGATGAGCACCACGTCGTGACCCGCTGCGCCCAGCAGCTTTAAACCCGGCTCCAACCGCTCCACCGGAACGAGAAAATCCGAAATCAACACCATCAAACTCCGCTTCCGGATCGCTCCGGGAAGCCCTTCCAGAACCTGCCCGATCTCAGTCGCCCTCCCCTCGCTCTCCCTCTCCAGCAGCGATAGCAATCGCCGCAGGTGACCCGGCCGGTTCCTTGCGGGAATCCGCTCCCGGAGCTGGTCGTCGAAGGTCGCCAAGCCCACCGCATCACCCTGCGACGCCAAAAAGTAGGACAGCGTCGCCGCCAGCGTGCGCGTGTATTCCGCCTTCGAAACCGTTTCGCTCGCGAATCGCATCGATCGGCTCTGGTCGACGAAAAGATGACAGGTCAGATTCGTTTCGTCCTCGAATCGCTTGATGTAATGCCGGTCCGTCCGCGCAAAGACCTTCCAATCGATGAACCGGGGGTCGTCGCCTTTCGTGTAGGGCCGGTATTCGCTAAACTCGACCGAAAACCCGTGAAGCGGGCTGCGATGAAGCCCCCGCCAGAAGCCCTCCACCACGATCCGCGCCCGGAGCTCCAGGTTCTTGATCCGCATCAAAGACGCTGGATCGATCGGGTTGTGAGCCGCCCCGCTCATAAACCCACGTGCTCCAGCAGCCGCTCGATCACGTCGTCCACCGAAACGCCTTCGGCTTCCGCACGGTAATTCACCAGAATCCGGTGTCGCAGAACCGGCCGGGCCAGCGCTCGAAGATCGTCCCGGGTGACGTGCGCCCGGCCATGGAGAAGCGCCCGCGCCTTGCCTCCCAAGATCAAATTCTGCGCCGCTCGGGTCCCGGCCCCCCACTCCACGAGCTGGTCCACAAATTCCGGCGTCCCGGCCTGGCGCGGCCTCGAAGCCGCCGAGAGCCGCACCGCATCCCTGACGATCTCCTCCGCCACCGGAACCTTTCGGACCACCCCGTGGAAGTTCGCCACGTCCGCTCCCGAAAACAACCGCTCCGGGACGCCTCCCGGCGCACCCGTCGTCTTCAAAATCACCGCCACCTCGTCGTCCTCGTTGAGATAATCGATCACGACGTTGAACATGAACCGGTCCAACTGCGCTTCCGGAAGCGGATAGGTCCCCTCCATTTCGATCGGATTCTGCGTGGCCAAAACGAAAAACGGCTCCTCCAGCTTCAGACTGTGACCCGCCACCGTCACTTGGTGCTCCTGCATCGCCTCCAGCAGCGCAGCCTGCGTCTTTGGCGGCGTCCGGTTGATCTCGTCCGCCAGAATCATGTTCGCAAAGATCGGTCCCCGCTGAAACACCATCTCCCGGCCTCCACCCGGCGTTTCCTGGAGAACCTCCGTTCCCGTGATGTCCGAAGGCATCAGGTCGGGCGTGAACTGGATCCGCTGAAAGCTCAGGTCGAACAGTTGCGCCAGGGTTTGGATCAAAAGCGTCTTCGCCAGACCCGGGGCTCCCGTCACCAGACAGTGACCGCCCGCCATCAGCGAAATGAGCAGGAATTCGATCACCTGCTGCTGCCCCACGATCACCTTCGACAGCTCCGCTTCGATCTTGCCCCGCGACTGGTGCAACTCGCGCACCGCACTCTCCTCCGCCTCAAACCGCTTGTTTCCTTCTTCCATCGTCACTCCCTTCTTACCTCGTCCCGCCTCAGTGCGTCAGCGCATAAAACACGATGTTGATCCCCATCGGGAAGGATTTCTTTTCTGAAAACTCCCTGAAATACCATTCGTTTTCCCCCTCGCGCTCCCAGCCATCTCCCAAATCGGTGTTGTGGCAGATGATCATCATCATTCGCCCTTTATCGTCAAAAACCCCTTTGTAATGAGGCGTCTCCGAACCGGGTTTCTGCCACTCATGCGTCCAATTTGTCCCCATGTCACGCGCCATCAGGGCCTGACTGATCGCCGGCACTTGCGGCTTCTCTTTCAACTCAAATACTGCACGAAAAATCGGGTGATCCAGCGCCAGCTCACGCGGCTCCCGCTTCGGAAAGATCTTCTTGAACGCTTCGTAGAACCCGTTCCACTCCCGGTCACCCCAAAAATCGTCGACCATGATGAAACCGCCGTTCAAAAGGTAATCCCGGAGAATCTTCGCCTCCCGCGTCGAGAGATAAATCTCCCCCGGCTCGATCATGTAGATGAACGGGTAGCGCTTCAGCTGCTCGGCGTCGATGTCCACCACGACCGGGTCGGGGTGAACTTCCATCGAAGTGAGCTGCTGCAGCCGGAAGGAGAAGTTGAGATCGCTGTCCGGGTAATCCGTCCGCCATTTTCCGCCTCCCCACCGCCCGCCATACGAATCGTAGCGAAGCCGCGCGAACCGGAAAACGTCGTTCGGCATGGCGCCATTCACCTCCCAATTCGGGAAATCGGCGTGGCGGAGGTAATTCCGGGGATCTTCCCCCTCCTGCTGCGCCCATCCAATGCCCAGGTTCACGGCAGTCGCCAAAGCGGCGGTCCATACGGCCTTTCCCGCGGTCGAATCGATCTTCATGGTGCTTCCTTCCCTTCGGATTTCATTTTCAGCAGCAGGCGGTGTGCCTCCCGGTATCGAGGTGCTTCCACCAACGCGTCGAGCAGGTGCGCACGCGCGCGCCCCGGCTCCTTTGCCAGGCGCAGTTCGGCCAGCTCAAAATGCACTTCCGCCGGGTTTTCCGGCCCCAGTCGAAGCAGCTTTTCCAGCGAATCGATCGCTTCGTCCTCGCGTCCCAGCGCCCGCGCCGCACACGCCCGGCAACGATGCGGCTTCGGCAAAAACGGGTTCACCGCCAGTTGTCGCACCGCGTTTCGCCGAAGCGATTTCCAGTTCTCGGACGCTTTCTCCAGCTCGAGCAGACGCAGATAGGCGGCCGGCGCATCCGCGCTCCGTCGCGCCCACTGACGAAGCGCTTCCGCTTCCGCCTCGCTGTCACCTGCTCCTCGCGCCGCCCGCGCCATCCAGGCATAACCGTTTCCAGCACCCCCGTAGGACGGAAGCAAATCGATGAGGCGTTGCGCCAATTCCTCCGCACGCGCCCATTCCTCCTGCCGAATCGCCTGTCCCAGCTCCCCCTGCAACGCCCAAAAGTGATTCGGCTGCACTTCCAAAGCCTCCTGCGGCAGTTCCCCCTCCGCTAGCTCCGACCAGTCCACGTTCGGACCGAACGCTTCCGCACGCCCACGCGCAAAATCCGCGAATTCCTCCTCCAACTCCCCCAGCGGCCCCATCGTCCGCTCGATCGCTTCGTTGATCAGCACCCCGTCCGCCAGCTCCGCCAACAACGCCCGCAACGCGCCTTCCCCAAATCGCTCCGCGAAAAACTCGACCACCAAGGACGACTGGTAATACGCAAACATCACGTCTTCCCCGCTCTCCGCGGTCAAAAACGCGCTGCTCAGCTCAGAAACCGGCGTCAACCCGTCCTCGCTCAGAATTCGCTTCCGGTAGGTCGGCGTCATCCGCTGCCCCCAAACGGGCGACCGAAGACGCTCCTCGTAAACCGAAATCCCTTCACTCAACCACCGGGGCATCCGGTTCCGCGTCGCCGTCAGGGTCACGACATGGCAAAACTCGTGCCAAAGCGTCGCTTCCCAGTTGTTGTCCCCCGTCCCCGGACTGCCTGGCCGGTTCATCGTGATCACAGGCCCGAAGCACACCCCCAGATAACCCGCCCCGCCCAGCTGACCGAAGGTCCGAATCGCGAAGTCCTGCTGCTCGGCATAGATCTCTACCAGAATCTGCCGGTCCAGCGTGACCCCATACTTCGGACAGAGCGCCTCGCGCCCCGCCTCCAGCAGCGACATCACCCGGTCGCCGTAAATCGGAACGTCTTCCGGCTTCATTCGCACCCGGAAATGCTCGGTCTCCACCGTTTCGTATTCCGCCAAGACATCCCGCAGCACCGTGTAGTTGAAGGCCAACACGTTGAACCGGTCCCGGTCCGCCACCTCCTCCACCAGGCTCCAGGCTTCTTCGTCCTCACCCAGCCGCATCAGGTCCGAAGCCAGCTGCAGCTTCGCCTCCAAATGACCCGGATCCATCTCCAGCGCTTCCCGCTGCAGCGCCGCCCCCTCGGCAAAGCGATAGCGCCGCGACAAGATCCTCCCCGCCACGTGCGGCACCTCGGCGTTCTTGGCGTTTCGCTCCAGAGCCTTCGCCCGCGCTTCCGCGATCGCGTCCTCCCCTTCACCCAGCAGCGTGCGAAGCGCCGTCCGGTAGGCCCAGGCCTCCGGATGGGAAGCATACAGGGCCTCGACCCTCGCCAGCACCGCCTCCGCTCCGTCAAAGCGTTCGCCCTGAATCAGATGCTCCACCCGCAGCAGGTGCGCGTCGATCAGCCGGGGATTGGTCTCCAACGCCCGCTCGAGCTGACGCATCCCCTCTTCACGATCCGACGGCCAAAATGCCCGGGCCAAACCCAGCCGCAATTCCGGTTCCCCAGGCGCTTGCTTCAGCCCCTCCCGAAACCGTTCCGCCGCCAGCGCAAAATCGTCTTTTGCCAGCGCCAGTTCCCCCGTCGCCAAATAGGCGTCCACCAACCCCGGCGCCTTCTCGATCGCCGGTTCAAAGAACTGCTGCAGCACCCTCTTCGGACTGGCACCCAACTCCAGGGCCATCCGCCCCATCGCCACCAATTCGCGCGCATCGCGATCCCGCAGAGGTTGACTCTGGGCCGCTTCGTTGAAGGTCGCCAATACCGCCTCGGCCGAGGCTTCCTCCCCGATCCGCCGGTAAAAATGCCAGCTTTGGACCAAAAACGGCAAATCGTCCCCGTGCTCTTCCAGCCACCCATCCACCAGCGGCTTGGCCTCCCGTTCCCTCCCGAGCGCCTCCGCCCCCTCGAGATAAAACCCACGCCAAACCGCCGGCTTCCCGGAACGTTCCGCCGCTCGCAGCGCCTCGCGAAGAACCGCGGCATATTCTCCGCGCCGGAGCAGCTCCTCCGCCACCGGCACGTATTCCTGGTCGAACAACTCCGCAAAGGTAGAATCCTGCGCCCGCGCCGGCGCACCTAACCCGATCCCCCAAATCATCGCCCCTCCCCCGAACCGCCGCATCCCTGCCCGTGCCGATTTCATCCCGCTCAAAAAACAGGAGCTCGAACCAAAAGTCACCTCAAATCGCCCTTGATTTCCAGGGATGAGGGTCCACGATATGCGCCCGTTCTCCGCCGGAAGACTCACCAAGAGTCGGGATGGGCATCTGCCCGGAACGGAAATCGACTCGGTCACCGGATCCACGCCCTTTCGGGCATCGGTCTCCAGCCACACCGAATCACCCGGCGGATCCCGGCGAAAGCCCAGGCTGTCTTGCTTTAAAGTAGCCACCATCCATGTCTCAAGAATTACTGACTGAACTCGTTGAAGCGGGGGTCCACTTCGGCCACCAAAGCCGCAAATGGAACCCGAAGATGAAGCCCTTCATCCTCGAAGAGCGGAACCACGTCCACCTCATCAATCTCGAGGAAACCGTCCGCCAAATCGATAAGGCCGCCCATTACCTCGCTGACCTCTATGACGGCGGAAAGAAAATCCTGTTCGTCGGCTGCAAACGCCAAGCCCAGGACGCCGTTCGCGAAGCTGCGGAAGCTTGCGGCCAGTTCTACGTCAATCACCGCTGGCTCGGCGGCACCCTCACCAACCTCGAGACCATCCGCCGCAGCGTCAAACGCCTCGACTACCTCGAGGGCATCGAGAAGACGCCCGAATACAAAAAAATGAGCAAAAAGGAACTCGCCGCCCTCGGCAGGGAACGCGCCAAGCTCCAGCGGAACCTCGATGGCATCCGGGAAATGGACAAATACCCCGATGCTCTTGTCATCGTCGATTCCGCCAAAGAATCCATCGCCGTCGCCGAAGCGCGCAGGCTCCAAATCCCCATCGTCGCCATCGTCGACAGCAACGCCGACCCCAGTAAGGTCAGCTACCCCGTCGCCGCCAACGACGACGCAATCCGCTCCGTCCGCATCATCCTCCAGAAGCTCATCGAACCGATCCTCATCATGCGGGGCCGGGCCTGATCCCCCTCCTTCAATCTTCAACCACCCGACCGAATGCCTGCAGCTAAGAAAAAACCCGCCGCCATTTCCGCCAGCCTCGTCAAGGAACTCCGGGACAAAACCGGAGCTCCCATGATGGCTTGCAAAAACGTCCTCGCCGAAACCGGTGGCGACATGGAAAAGGCCATCCAGGAACTGCGGAAGCGCGACGCCAAAGTCGCCGAGAAAAAGGCCGACCGTGAAGCCAAAGAAGGCGTCGTCGCCTCCTACATCCACATGGAGGGCCGCATCGGCGTGCTCGTCGAAGTGAACTGCGAAACGGATTTCGTGGCCAAAAACGATTCATTCCGCGACTTCACGAAGGATCTCACCCTCCACATCGCCGCCGCCGCACCCCTCTACGTCTCTCGCGACCTCGTCCCGGGCGACCTCGTCGAAAAGGAAAAGGAGATCTTCGCGGAGCAGATGAAGGACAAGCCCGAAAAGGCGAAGGAAAAGATCATGGAAGGCAAGCTGAACAAATTCTTCAGCACCATTTGCCTCCTCGAGCAGGGCTACATCAAGGATCCCGACGTCACCATCGAGGAACTCCTCAAAAAGAAAATTGGCGAGCTCGGCGAAAACATTCGAATCCGCCGCTTCACCCGCTACGCGCTGGGTGAAGAAAGCTGAGGGGTCCGTCAGGTCACAGTTCCTTGATCGATAGATTGCGGAACTGAACCAGGCTCGACGCGGACGACCACTTTCCGTCCCGCCCCTTGCCTCCGTGATGCTGCAGCGCGATCGGGCCTTCTTCCGGAATGCCCGGTAGCTGCGCGTCTTCGATCACGGTATGCCCATTCAACACCACCGTGAGCCGGTCCCCGGTCAGCGTGATCTCAAAGGTGTTCCACTCCCCCACCGGACGGTCCGCCTTCAGCTTGGGTGTCACACCGGCGCGAATCTCCGGCGGGTTCTTGTCGCTGTGACGGTATCCGTACACTTCCCCCGAACCGATCGGCCAGCACCAGATGTTGATCTGACTCTTCCCTTCTCCCCGAAGGTAGATCCCCGAATCCGCGTTGGGCATCGGATGCGTGATCACACGTCCCTTTTCATCCCTGACATAGCTTCCGTCCGGAAGGACGTAGGGCACGTTGTAAAAACCCTCCGTCCGCTTCAGCCGCCAATCGACGCGAAGGATGAAACCCTTGAACGATTCCTCCGTCCAAAGGTTTTTATCGCCTTTGGCCTCGCTTGAGGCGTCGTAGTCGATCACACCGTCAACGACTTTCCAATGGCCGTTGTCCCCTTCCGGAATTTTCCAGCCGGTCAGATCCTTCCCATTGAACAGAGAACGAAAGCCTTCTGGCACCTCCCCAGCCGTCGCCCCGGTCAAAGCCAGAAACGTGGTGGCCCACAATAAACGGATTGATTTGAACACGGGCTAACACACGGACCTGCTCGCCACCGCCTTTCGCTCGCTCTCGCTCTCCGCTCCAAAACCACTGGCACTTTACCCTGGCCCCACCGGACAAGTCCTGCCTACGTTCCCGCCGTCGCTCCTATGAACCGCGTGCTGCGAAAAGCCCTCGATTCCATCCATTCGCCGATGGCCATCCGCGCATTCGGCACCCTTTCCTTTCTTGAAAGCGCGCTGATTCCCATCCCAGTCGAATCGCTCTACCTGCCGCTGCTCGCAGCGCGCCGCGACCGAATTTGGTTTCTGGCATTGCTGGGAACGATCACGTCGGTGGCTGGCGGGATCGTGGGATACATCATCGGCATTGCCCTTTTCGAGTCCGTCGGGAAATGGATTCTCTCGATGTATCAAGCGGTGGAGAAATTCGAGGACTTCCGCTTCGAGATGGCACAATCACCCCAGCGGGGAGGCATGCTCGTGCTTCTGGGCGCCATCACGCCTATTCCCTACAAGGTGATCTGCATCGCCGCAGGAGCGATCGGTTACTTCTTCCCGCTCTTCATCCTCCTGGCCGCGATTGGGCGGGCTACCCGCTACTATGCTTTTGCCTTGGCCTTCTACCTGTTCGGCCCCGCCATTCACTCGTTCATGGAAACGCGTCCCCGCGTCATGTCCGGGATCGTCGTCGGTGTCCTCGTGCTAGGCTTTGTGGTTCTCGCCTTCGTTTGGTGATCCGCACCATTGAATCCCCTCTCACCGGCGGGCGCGAAGAAAGATCATCACGTAGTAGAGGAGGTGGCCGATCGAAGCCAGGGCCCCCACGACATAAGTCAGTGCTGCCCACTTCAACGCATCTCGAGCCATGACCTGATTCTGCCCGGCCGCCAAGCCACTGTGATCGAGCCAGACCAGCGCCCGGCGCGAGGCGTCGAACTCAACCGGCAACGTCACGATGCTGAACAGCGTCGAAAACCCGAAGAGGACGATGCCAGCCAGCAAAACGATCGGTCCCACCTTCGAGACGGCCATCAGAAGCAGCCCCGCCATGATGACATACTGCGCCAGGTTACTGGAAACACTGACCACCGGAACCAACGCCGAGCGGAATTGAAGTGCCGCATACTGCTTCGCGTGCTGCACCGCGTGACCGCACTCGTGCGCCGCGACTGCCGCCGCCGCCAACGTCCGGGAGCCATACACGCTCTCGCTCAAATTCACCGTTTTCTTGCCGGGATGATAGTGATCCGTCAGCTGACCCGGTACTGCGGTCACCTCAACGTCCGTGATCCCGTTCTCCGTCAACATCCGCTCCGCGATCTGCCGCCCGGTCAAACCAACCGGCACTTGGGAGTATTGCGCGAATTTACGCTGGAGCTGGGCGCTGACGAACCAGCTGGCCAGCATAGAGCCGCCCATGATGAGCAGGAAGAAAGGGTCACCGAGCATAATTCAAAAAACGCCAAAGCCCCGGCTTCCTTATCACGCTTTTTCGTCATCTCAACCCGAACAAGCGGACCCCTCAGCTCTCGTTTAGGGTCCAGTCCCAGTTCAAATACTTAACCTTCGCATCTCGGGGCAGCGGCTCATCTCGCACGCCGTTGATGAACGCCAGGGGATCATCGCCGAAATCCTCCGAGAACCACTGGAACAGCGGGGTGATGTGCACCGCCCGTCCCTTCACCCGCAGGCCTTCCGGATTGCTTCCGTCGAGAAATTTCAGGGCTTGTCTCCGCAGATCGGCATCGAGACGCTCCGCCGTGTAGGCCCGGTCCAGCAGCGGTGGACAGCTCACGCTCGCACAGTTCAAAGCGAAGTGGATGAGCGGCTCCTTGAACTCCGGACGGATGATCTCGTGCTCGAGCCGGTCAAAGCTCATTTTCTCGCCCGCCACATCGAGATCTTTCCCGCTGAAAAACGCCTTCCGCCTCAACGGATTCGTGTTCGCGTATGGGTAGCGCTCGAGGATTTCGTCCAGGATCAAGGCGTTGTAAGCGTTCAGATACCACGCCAACCGCGCGTCTCGCGATCCCTCCGGACGCCCTTTGGCAATGCCCTCAGCCACCCCGTCGAGCCGTTCCAGATCGGCTGCATTCTCGTGCCAGGCCGCGTAGTCCACTCCTCCGGGTTTCACATAGCGATCGAGAAGTTGGCTGAACTCGCGCTGCCAATCCCCCGCTGCGGCAAAGGAAGGAAGGGCGAACAGAATGAGGAGGTAGATGTAATTGAACTTCATGGTGGGAAATCAGTGAATCTATCCGGTGAGTCGAGCGAACGGCCAGGCCCTTACATCCAGCTCGTCCTCACTTCTCCTCACCCCATTCCCCCTCCCTCAATCGCTGTCGATTCTTCCGCCGCTCGGAGCGATGCGCGATCTGCCGAATCTGTTTGGCGGTCAGCTTCTCTTCGTCCCCCCGCCGTGGCGCATGCCCCGCCATGACCGAGCCCAGTGGCTCGATCTCGGCGATCACCTGCGCCAGGTCGAACTCGGCGATCTGCGACCTCACCTGCCCGGCCGGCTTGTAGGCCACGGGCGATTCGGTCAGGTCCGCTTCACCTAGATACCACCGCACATCGACTCCCTCCGTCGACTCCGCCAGGGTCCGGTCCATCGTTTTCAGATCCAAACCGCCGTCCTTCAACCGGAACCGCTTCAAAAGGCCCCGGCGCGACACGTTCCGGCCCGCCCCGTGTGGCGCGAATGACAGGTGTTCCTCGTTGCCCCTACCTAGCACCATCAGGATGGGCGACGCCATGTTCAGCGGGATCAAACCCAGGAGCGGATGCCCGGCTGCATCCGACCAGGCGGGTGTGGCACCTTTCCCGTGGAGAAAGTGCTCGCCTCGTCGCCACACGAAGTTGTGCTCATTTCCGAACTGAGCCAGCGCCGGGGATTCGATCGCAGTCAGAAATCGCTGGTGAATGCACTGGTGATTCGCCAGCGTCCAGCGCCCCACATACTGCAGCGACTCCCAGTAATCCGATCCCTCGGGCGTGTCAACGGAGAGCCAGGCCGCCGCTTCCGGGATGCCCGCGGCCACGGTGGCGGTCTGTTTCACCGCCGCCGCCATGCCCCGTTGGAAAACCCTCGCGCCCAGCCCCCGCGAGCCGTGATGCGTCACGAGCACCAGGGATTCGGCACGTCCCGCTTCGAGCTGGCGCCGTCCAGCTTCCGACAGCTCCGTTTGCCCCGCCGCATCCAGCGCCTCCACCAACGGCTGGGTCCACCTCAACCGGCCCAAAAAGGCGAAGTGGTTGCCGTCCCCCTGATCGGCCAAATGCATCCGGGCATACTCCTGTAGCCCGCTCAGGAACGGATTCGTCCAAACCGCCTCATCCAGCACCGGGTGCGCGACGCGATCCCCTGGTTCCCGGCCTCCGGGACCAAACCGCGTGGCTCCGACGATCGCATCCAGAAGTTCTTCCACCGGTTTCGCGCTCTCGAACACCGACGCGTGCATCGAACAGCAAATGTCGTGACCGTGAGCCGCAGGGAGAATCGCCCCTCGCGCCGCCACCGCGCCTCCCACCGGAATAGTGGCTTCGGCTTGCCCCGCAGGACAAGCATCCGGCATGATCGCGCCCGCCTCCACCACGGGACAGCGCATCAAGTCCCGCATGAACCGGCGCACCGCCGCCAAATTCTTTTCGTCCTCCCGCGTCGACGCCCGGATGGCCTCTGAATGTGGCACGGGTTCATCCCGCATCCGCAGCGCATGATTGGGTTTGTCGAAGCGCTTCGCCAGAAGCTTGAGGATGTAGGCTTCATCCGTGACGCCCCGCCCCTCCTGCACGGCGGCCGCTTCCAGCAAGGTCTCGAGCAGCTCCTCGTCTCGCGGCCACCCCGCCTCCAAAAGTTTCGTCCGGTCGATCAACGCCATGCGGACGGGAATCCTACCACGCACCGAAGCACCGCGACAGCTCAGCGTGCTCCGATCCGCGCCCCCGCGGCACGTCCGGCCTTCAAAACCGCGTGTTTCGGTAGAACCGCACCGCCGTCGCGTGGAGCCGCTTTTTCGTGGCCAGCGTGACGCGTTTGTGGGCGATCCCCACCATCGCACAGGCCCGGTCCACCAGGCCCGGATCCATCGCCGGCCAGGCTTCCAAAAACTCGGCCAGCTCCATCTGCCCCCACGTCAGCAGCGCTTCCTTTGCTTCCGGATCCCGCGTGTGGCCACCGGAGGCGGCCGCCGGCCCTGCCGACCCGGGAACCTCCTCGCAGAGCGCCGCCACCGCCGTCTCATCCGGGATCGTTTCCAGGGCAAAAACCAGAACCCGAAGCCGATAGCCGGTTTCCGGTTCGTCCTCCTCGGGCTCGGGCAGCCGCCCCAAAAGCCGATCGACCCGCTCCCGCATCGCCGGCTCGGAACGCTGCCATGCCCGCAGCCACGCCGCCCGGTGCCGCAGGTAAGTCGACTCCAGCACGCGGTGCGCTTCCAGCTCCTCCCGGCGAAACCGTTCGAGCCCTTCCTCCAGCCCGGCCAGCAACCGGCTCAGCGCGAAGCTCTCGTAGAGCGGCTGGTGCTTCTCCAGTCGCGCCGCAGCGTCCCGTAGCTCCCCGGCAACCCGTGCCACTTGGTCGCGCGGCGCCTCCACCACCGGCCGCTTTTTCGACGAACGCCCCTCAGCCATGACCAAAGCTCCGGACGATGTCGAGGGTGAGGTTCACGAAATCCCGCCGGACGGCCGTCGGTTCGCAGTCGATCAGCGGCATCTGCTCGTTGTTCGCCTTCGTCACCGCCGTAGCTTCCCGGATGAACGGCCGGAAGAGAAAAATCCGCTCGCCGTAAAGCTGTTCGAGATGATCGAGCACCAGCGCGAGTTCCGCCAAGGCCACGTCACTGGCTTTGTAGCCCGCCCGGTAGCGGTTCACGATCACCCCCCCGATCCGGGCCACGCTGTCCGGATCCATGTAGTTCCGGGCAAACCGGTCGCGGAGCTGGCGAATCCACTTGATCCCCTCCAAAGCCAGATAATCCGCCGTGTAGGGCACGATCACATGCTCGGCCGCCCGCAAGGCGTTCCGGGTGAAAATCGAGTAGCCCGGCGGACAATCGACCACGATGTAATCGTAATCCTCCCGCACCGGTTCAATGGCTTGCCGGATGACCACCGACGCCTTGGCCGGGTTCCCTCCCAGCGTCGGGTCCTCTTCCTGCTCGAGCATGTCGAACGAGGCCGAGACGAGGTCCAGACACCCGCCCGCTTCCGGATCGCGATACACGTTGGTGATCACCTCCTGAATGGGACACGTCCTGCCCTGCTTCTGGGCCGCATAGAGCCGGTAAGCACTCCGGTTGCGCTCCGTCGCGAGATGATACCGCTCCCTCGTCAGGAACCAAAGCGTGGCGTTGCATTGCGGGTCCTGATCGATCACCAGCACGCGGCTGCCGCGGAAGTGCTCGTGTTTGGCCAGGATCGAGGCAATGTTTACCGAGTCGGTGGTTTTGCCGACCCCGCCTTTGAAATTCAAAAATGCCCAGATCTTGGCAGCCACGAACGTTCCACGGGTAAAACCGCAACCAGACGCTGCGGCGTCCCCTTGTCAACCGGGGGCGGCGCCTCAAAACTTCAGCACTTCCCCAAAAATGAACCGCGCCGCCTGCGCCACGTCCTTGTCCCCGCGCCCGGAAAGGTTCACGATGATCACCGCATCGTCCGGCATCGTGGGAGCGACTTTCGGGATGTAAGCGAGTCCATGCGCCGTTTCCAGCGCCGGAATGATGCCCTCGACGGAGCTGACTTCCTGAAACGCCGCCAGCGCCTCGTCATCTGTCGCGTAGGTGTACTCGATTCGACCCTGTTCCCGGTAGTAGGCGTGCTCCGGCCCGACCGCCGCGTAATCGAGACCCGCCGAAACCGAGTGCGTCAGCTCGATCTGACCATCATCGTCCGCCAGGAGCCAGGTCTTCGTCCCCTGCAAAATACCCAGTTTGCCCCCCTGGAATCGCGCCGCGTGTTCGCCGTGACGAATGCCGTGTCCCCCGGCTTCGACCCCCATCATCCTCACCGAAGCATCGTCCAGGAACGGATGGAACAATCCGATGGCGTTGCTCCCCCCGCCGACGCAGGCCACCAGAAGCTCCGGTAGCTTGCCTTCCTTCTCGAGAATTTGCCGCCGCGCTTCGACCCCGATCACCCGGTGGAAGTCGCGCACGATCATCGGAAAAGGATGCGCTCCGAGCGCGGAACCCAGGATGTAATGCGTGTCGTCTGGGTGCGCCACCCAATCCCGCAGCGCCTCGTTCACCGCCTCCTTCAACGTCCGCTGCCCAGCCGTCACGGCCCGGACCTCCGCCCCCAGAAACCGCATCCGAGCCACGTTCAGCGCCTGCCGCTCCATGTCGACTTCGCCCATGTAAATCACGCATTCGAGACCGAAGCGCGCGCAAACCGTCGCCGTCGCTACACCGTGCTGACCGGCGCCCGTCTCCGCGATGATCCGTCGCTTGCCCAGTCGCCGGGCCAGAAGGGCCTGTCCCATGGCGTTGTTGATCTTGTGCGCCCCGGTGTGCAGCAGATCCTCGCGCTTAAAGTAAATCCGCGCGCCGCCCAGCTTCTCCGTCCAGCGTTCAGCGAAATACAAGGGGGTCGGCCGCCCACAGAAATCCCGCAAGAGACCGTCGAGCTCGGCCTGAAACGCAGGGTCTTTCCGGGCGTTTTCGTAGGCTCGCGTCAGCTCCTGAAATGCCGTCATCAGCGTTTCGGGCACGAACACGCCGCCATAGGCACCAAAGTGTCCGTGGGCATCCGGCAGCGCCGCAGGCTTCTCAGGGGTGTCCGTCACGGTTTTCATGCGTCGGTCAACTTAGTGTGGTGGAAGTTGAGTTCGTTGAGGAAATGCGCGAGGCATCTTTTTCAAATTCAAGGCGCGAGGAGGAAGCTGAGCGAGCTCAGCGACCAACGAGCAACGCCAAAGTTGGGAAAGAGGGCCGCGCTTTTTGATGATCCCGACCATGGGGAGGCAATTCTCTAAAAATTTCGCATCCAACATTTTCCAACGAACTTGGCGGACACCACACTAGTTTACGCCCCGGGCGCGTCTACCGGAATCACGAACCGCCCGTCGCGCTCTCCCTCAGCCGAAGCCATGCCTTCCGGTAGGGCGCCGCCAGGGCCAGAGCCTCCACTTCCTCGTCCGTGCACCATTTGCCGCCCTGACCCCGATCCTCCACGGCACTCGCCTCCGCCCCGTAAATCGAAAGTGTCACCCTGAATCGCGTGATCCCATACTCGAACCGGAGCAACGGCTCCCGTCCATCTCCCCACGCCTCGCCCACTTCCGGAAGCCGCCAAAACCCTCGCCGCCGGCTCCCAGACTCCCGCTCCAGGTAAACCCGCCCGCCGTCCCGCACCCATAACACATGCTCGGCCACCGCCTCCACCTTCGCGCGTTTCCGCTTCACCGGGAGCGATTCCGGCCGCTTCGTCGCACAAAATCCCGCCACGGGGCAGGCGGTGCACAGCGGACGCTTCGGCAGACACACCCGCTGACCCAACTCCATGATGCCGGACTGAAACCGCCTTGCCCGGTCGGGGTCCACCAGTTTCGCGGACCACGAAACCAGCCGACTCCGTCCCTCCGCCGAATCCACCGGCGTCTCGTCATCGAACAGGCGCGCCAGGACGCGGCCCACGTTCCCGTCCACCATCGGTGCCGGTTGGTCGAACGCGAAGGCCATCACCGCCCCGGCCGTGTAATCTCCCACCCCCGGCAGGTCACGGATGGCCTCGTAGGAATCGGGAAAGCAGCCGTCCCACCGGTCCGAAATCGCCTGCGCCGCCTTCTGCAGATTCCTCGCCCGCCGATAGTAACCCAATCCCTCCCACGCCTTCAAGACCGCGTCTTCGCTCGCCCCGGCCAAACTCGCGGGATCCGGAAAGGCCGCCATCCAGTTCTCGAAATAGCGCCTTTGCAGAACCGTCGCGACTTGCGTCTGCTGAAGCATCGCCTCCGAAACCAGGATGGCGTAGGGGTCGTGGGTTCGCCTCCAGGGGTAGTCCAGCCCCTCCTCGTCAAACCAACGCACCAAAGCCGCCCGGAACCCGTCCGGATGATCCAGCGGAAGCGCCCGAAAGGCCGGTTTCAGTGGAGGCTGCTCCCAATCCGCCATTGCTCAGTCACGTTCTCCGGTTAATTTTGACGACCGATGTCCGCCACCTCTCATACTTCTCCTCTTTCACCCGAACAGGCCGGCATCCTTCGCCAGATCCTGGACGAGCAGGGTTTCGATTTCGTCGAGAAACCCTACACCCTCTACGCCGCCAAAAAGGGTAAGCTGTCCGTCGCCGTCTACGAAAAAGGCCCAAAAGTCCTGGTCCAAGGCAAGGCAACCCCCGAGTTCATCGAGTTCACCCTCGAACCCAGGGTTCTCGGGGAGGCGCGCCAGGGCTACGAAGAGATCCACGACCCCGCGATGTTCGAGCCCCATTTCGGTGTCGACGAAAGCGGGAAAGGCGATTTCTTCGGCCCTCTCGTCATCGCCGGTGCTTACGTCGATCGCGACATCGCCCGCCAGCTCATCGATGCCGGCATTCAGGACAGCAAAGCCATCAAATCCGATTCACGAATCCGCGATCTCGCCGCCACCGTCCGCCAGACGCCGGGCCTCGTCTGGGAAGTCATTCGAATTGGCCCGGAGCGCTACAACCAACTCTACGCATCATTCAAAAACCTGAACAAACTCCTCGCTTGGGGGCATGCCAAGACCATCTCCGTGCTTCTCGAGAAAAAACCCGGCTGCCCAAGGGCCCTCAGCGATCAGTTCGCCAATCCGCGCGAACTCCTCTCCGCCCTGGAGAAACAAGGCGCCGTCATCGAACTCCAACAACGCACGAAGGCGGAATCCGACGTGGCCGTGGCGGCGGCCTCCATCCTCGCCCGCGAGAGCTTCATCGATTGGCTTCGCGACAAGGGCGCGGAACTCGGGGTGAAGCTCCCGCGCGGATGTTCCGGTGCGGTCCGGGATTTGGTCGAAAAACTTCGTAAAGAAAACGGCACGGAATTTCTCTCGGAGGTAGGAAAAACGCACTTTAAGTTTACAATGGGAAGCGGCTCAACGACCATGTAATCACCAGGTTGCACTTGCAACTCGGACGTTTTTGCCCCCCCTTCTTTTCCCTCCACTCATGGCCACCATTACCAAACGGGACCTCGTCGTAGAACTTGCCAACGACACCGGCTTGACCCAGCAGCAGGTCCTCGACGTCGTCCAATCCCTGCTCGACAACGTCGTCGAGCACCTCGCCGAAGGCGATGAAGTCGTCCTCCGCAATTTCGGCACCTTTCACGTTCGCAAATCCAAAGCCAAAATCGGCCGGAACCCCACCATCCCAGGCTCGGAGATGTCAATCCCTGAACGAACGGTCGTGAAGTTCAAGCCGGGGAAGGAAATGAAGGATCGCGTGGCCGACCTGCTCGATCAGTTGGGCTGACGCTGGCCTAGCAGTCTGTTGAAAAACTCTGTGCCGTGCCGCGCAACGGATCTGGAGCCCAGG
>CAZCRA010000038.1:0-4966 GCA_964500945.1 uncultured Verrucomicrobiales bacterium
GGCACCGGCACCGCCCTTGCCTCCGCCTGAGCCCCCGCCTTGGCGGTCGAGGTGAGCCCACATCCGGGCCATGCGAGGCAGGGCGTATTCCATGCGAGCGAGGTCGACCTGAAGTCTGGCTTCACGCGTCTGGGCGCGCATGGCGAAGATGTCGAGAATGACCTCCTCACGGTCGATGACGGTGATGTTGGCCTCTTCTTCCCAGGCACGCTGCTGCATGGGGCTGAGAGCGTTGTCAAAGATGATGACATCGGCCTCGAGGTCTCCGGCCAAGTCGATCAACTCGTCCTTCTTCCCGGCGCCGGTGAGGTAGCGCTTGTTTTGGTCCCGAACGAGGATGCACTCCTGGCCGACGATGCCGATGCCGAGGGTGGAGACCAATTCGGCCAATTCATCGAGCAGGCTTCGAGCTTCCTCTTCCTCGCGGCGATCGAAGTAGATCCCGAGGAGGAGCGCGCGCTGCACCATCCCGGGCTTTTCACGGACCTCAAACATAAGTGGGTAGGGCGTCGCGGACGGGCGACTGCCGACGGGAAGCCTATGCCCGCTTGCTCCCAGCGGCAAGGCCTGACATAGTGCGTGCCGCATGAGAGGGATTCAAATCGCTGTGTCGTTGGTGCTGTTGGGGGTGGGTTTGAGCCGGGCGGAAGAGACGTGGGCCCTAGAGCGGGAAGGGGACACCCCCTACCTGCAGATTCTCTGCGATGGGAAGTTGGTGACGCGTTACCACTTCAAAGATGTGCCGAGGCCGTTTTTTTACCCGGTCATTGCGCCGTGGGGCGAAGCCATGACACGGGGTTATCCAATGGAGCCGAGCGATGACGAAGCGCGGGATCACCCTCACCACCGGTCGCTTTGGATGGGACACCTGGACGTCAACGGCGTGAATTTTTGGACGGAACCCGTCAGCCACAAAAACCCGCCGGAAGGGATGCGATTCGGCACGATCCAGCACACGGGTTTTGGTTCATTGAATGCGGGTGAAGGAGAGCTGGTGATCACGGCTCACAACGACTGGTTGGATCCGGACGGCAAGGTGCTTTTGAGCGATAAGCGGGTCTACACGTTCCGGAAAGATGCGCGCGGGCGGCTGCGGCTGGACTGGGACGTCACGTTCGAGGCTTCCGAAGGAGACGTGGTTTTTGGAGACGATAAGGACGGTTTGATGGCGATTCGCGTGGTTCCCGGGCTCAGGCTGGAGCCCAAGGACGATGGCGCCGAGAGCACAGGGCGCATTTTAACTTCCGAAGGAGTCGAAGGCCGAGGGGCGTGGGGGAAGCGGGCCAAATGGGTGACCTATGCCGGGGTGGATCGAGGAGGAAAAGCCTGCGGGGTGGCCCTCTTCGATCATCCACAGAACCTGCGCCATCCCACTTGGTTTCACGCCCGGCACTATGGATTGCTGACGGCGAACCCGTTTGGGATTCACCACTTTGAGAAAAAGGCACGCGGCGAGGGAGACTTTCGATTGGCCGAAGGAGAGACGCTGCGGCAGCGGTATCGTTTACTCTTCTATCAAGGCGAGCCGGACGCCGCGGCATTGGATGAAGTGGCGCGCCAGTTTGGCGAAGCGAAATAGGTTTCCCGAGGGCGAGAGGCCAGTCGTTCCGTCAGTGAGACAGGCAGAACTCCTCGAAGCGGTCGAGGCCGGTCTTGATGACGTCGAGGCCGGTGGCGTAGCTGAACCGGACACTGTAGTCGTTCCCGAAGGCAATGCCCGGGACGGCGGCAACCTGGTAACGGCTGAGGAGTTTCTCGGCGAGGTTGACCGACTTGATCTCCGTCGGTTTGGTGTCGACAAGGAAGTAGAAGGCGCCCGCAGGTTCGATGGTCCGGATGTTCTTAATCTTCGAGAAGCGGGAAAGCATGTATTGGCGGCGGATATTGAACTCCTCCCGCATGTCTTCGACGAAGGATTGGTCGGCTTTGAGAGCGGCGAGGGCGCCGTATTGGGCGAATGAGTTTGGGTTTGAGGTGGTGTGGCTTTGGAGGTTGTCGATGGCCTTGGCGATGGGTTCCGGAGCGGCGACGTAACCCAAGCGCCAACCGGTCATGGAATAGGCTTTGCTGAAGCCATTGACGGTGATGGTGAGGTTCTTCAATTCATCGCTGAGGGAAGCGATGCTGACGTGTTCGGCTTCGTCGTAAACGAGCTTCTCGTAGATTTCGTCGGAGAGGATGAGGATGTCCTCTGCGGCGGCGACCTCACCGATCGCCTCGAGTTCTTCCTTTGAATAGACGGCGCCGGTTGGGTTGTTTGGGGAGTTGAGAATGATCATCTTCGTCTTGGCCGACATGGCGTTGTCGAAGTCTTCGGCACGGAGTTTCCACCCGTCTTCGAAGCGAGTTTCGATAAAGACGGGTTCGGCGCCGACCGCACGGACCATTTCAGGATAGCTGGTCCAATAAGGGGAGGGGATGATGACTTCGTCACCGGGATCACAGACGGCCATGATGGCGTTGAAACAGCTGTGCTTGGCGCCGCAGTTCACGATGACCTGGTCGGGCGTGTATTCGACGTTGTTCTCCAGGAGGAGCTTTTCAGCGATGGCCTCCCGAAGTTCCGAGATACCCGAACTCGGCGTGTATTTGGTTTTGCCGCTTTCGAGAGCTTTCATGGCGGCGGCCTTGATGAAGTCCGGTGTGTCGAAATCGGGTTCGCCCGCGCCGAAGCTGCAGACGTCGATGCCCTCGTCCCGCATCTTCTTGGCCTGAGCCGTGATGGAGAGGGTCATGGAAGGTGAGAGTTTCTGGATGTTTTCTGCGACGAAGTCCATGGGATGAGAAAGGTGGATGGATGATGAGCGTGATTCAGGGGGTCGGGGTTCCGGAAAGATGGGGCGACGTTGATTGAGCTTCAAAAGCCGCCCGCCGGTGCCGCACCCAGGTTCCCGCGCGTCTGGGAACCGAAAAATGGGGCAAAATCCGATCCGCCAAACGCGGACCGAATGCCTTACGCCAAACGGGCAGTGACGCAAGGGAAAAGGCCGGGCGAAGCGGGGCGCTGGGAATGGGTTCCGGGGGTTTGACGAAGAACCTTACCTCGAGTGGAAGCGGAGGCTCACCCACTTTCCGTCGTCCCTGCGTTCGGCGAGGGAGAACCCGGCGTTTTTGGCGGTTTCCAGGACGACGGGCGCCTGATTGGTGAGGATGCCGGAGAGGAGTAGCGTGCCATCCGCCGCGAGGAGGGCGGGGAGTTTGGGGAGGACGGCGGTCAGGAGGTCGCTGAAGAGGTTGGCGGCGATGAGGTCGTAGCGGGTGTCGGCGGGCTTCCAGGCCAGCACGTCTTGGAGCTCGAAGCCGAGCTGGTCCGGGTGGACCCCATGGGTCTCGCGATGTTCGATGGCCACGCGAAGCGCTCGTTCGTCGTTTTCGAGTCCCAGGGCAGAGGCGGCACCGAGGCGTACGGCGGCCAGGGCGAGGAGGCCGCTCCCGGAACCCAGATCGAGCATCCGCCAGGTGTTCGATTCGCGTTCAGCGGCGAATTCATCGATCCAGCGCAGGCAGGCGGCGGTGGTGGGATGCTCACCCGTTCCGAAAGCCAGCAGAGGTGGCGAGGCGAGGACGACGCGATCCGGGAAGCGTGAAGCGAGATCGTCGAGGAAAGCCGGGCGGGCATCGAGGCTGACCACGAGCCGTGCCGAGATTTCGTGGAACTGGTTTTCGTAGCGGGTCAGGCTTTCTTCGAGCCAGTCCCGTTCCTCGAAGGGTTCGAGTTCGCCGCCGAGGGAGCGTTGGAGTTCCTGCCCGGCCGCCAAATCGTCGAGGTAGGCTTCCGCCCAGGGAGCTCCGCCGGCGTCGGCAGGATCCTGAATGACGATGGGAGAGGCTTCGATGTGGAGGAGCCGGTCTTCCAGCGATTCGCGCTCACCGGGATCTAGGACTTTCCACCAGCGGTAAATGGCCGGCATGCGAGGGTATCAAAGCGGCTGGCGGGAAGGGTCAAGCTGATGCTCGCTATCCCACCACCGGGCGAGTTCGCGCCGGGCGCGGTAGAGGCGCCCTTCAATGGCGCGCGGGGAGCAATTGAGGATTTCGGCGCAAACCTCCTGACTCAGTCCCTCGACGGCGCAGAGGATGACGGGGGCGCGGAGCCGGGGCGGTAGGCTCTGGATGCCACGTCGCAGCTTTTCGATATCACTCGAATGAATCGCGGATTCGTCCGGGGAAGGTGCATGGCATTGGTGAGCGACCGGGGAGTCCTCGAGACGCAAGGTTTGGCGTCGCTGGCGGGCGCATTTGGATTTGTGGCGGTCGCGGCACTTGTTGAGAGCGATGCGATAGAGCCAGGCGAGGAACTGGCCGCGTTCGCGATAGCGTCCGATGGCGTGGTAGGCGCGAACGAAGGTGTCCTGGCAGGCTTCACGGGCGTCTTCGGCATCGCGGAGCCACTGGAAGCAGAAGTGGTAGACGCGTTCCTGGTAACGCTCGACGAGTTGATGGAAGGCGGTTTCATCTCCTGCGGCGGCATCCCGGACGAGGGCGCATTCGACCGTTTCCAACTCGCGGGGAGTTGACGCAGCAAGAGGGTCAGGACCCCCTAGCGCCGCTAGACCGAGGTCAGGGTTGGTATCCGCGGAGAATGCTGTCATGGGTCCATTGCCGGAGTTTCTCGCCCTGCTCAGGCGTGAGGTGTTGCTTCATGGCGAAGAAGTGCTCGAGCGTGAGGCGCTGGAGTGCCCCCTGGGTGGCCAACAGGTCTTCCTGGGCCTTAGCGACCTCGGTCGAACCGGCGCCATGGTCGCGGATTGCCTCGGCAAGGGCGCGGCCGGCGGCTTCGATGGCCCTGCGTTGGCGGCGGCGCTCCGATTCGTAGGCCATTTCGTGTGGGAGGAGCAGGGTTTCCTGTTCCGCGGTGATTTCGAGGCTGGCGTGGAGCCAGTCGTGGAAGGAGCGTTCCGAAGCGGACGGTGCCTGGGGGCTTTGCGAGTCCGGCTGGGAGGCTGACCTGGCGACGAGATAAGCG
>CAZCRA010000038.1:4976-28971 GCA_964500945.1 uncultured Verrucomicrobiales bacterium
GGGCCGCCACGAGGACGGTGGCCCCGCTCCAGGCCAGTGAGCGCCAGGGGTTCATGGAAGCGGGAAGGGAGCGGGTTCAAACAGTTTGAAAGGCGGGGGGGACGGTGGGTGTGGCTGATTGGCGACGGCCCAACCGATTCCCGAGGCGAGGGCGAGGGCGAGGAGGCTGGAGGCCATGAGGGTTCGCCAATGCCGTCTCGCGGCGGTTTGGATCTGCCTGGCCCGGCGGATGACGCCCTGGGCGAAGCCGTTTGGCAGCGCCCTGTCCGGCTCGCCGGCGCTGAGCGGGAGAAGTTCATCCAGCCGGTTTGGTTCCACGAAGATGTTCTGGGCCTGAGACTGGCGCGTGTCAAGGCCGGGTGACATTCTGCCTTGGCCGGAGGCGAGTTTCGTTCTTGATTAGGTAGATGGCCGAGAACGATCCGACGACCCCCAGCCCCGATCCGTTTCGCGAGGCGCGCCAGAAGGACGGTGTTTTGAAATGTCCGTTTCAGGGCGAAACCATCCCGATGCTGCTGCGGCATGGAGACGTGCGCGAGGCGGCGAAGGACTGGAAGACCTTCAGTTCGGATGCGCCGTTTCGAGTGCCGATTCCTTCCGAAGAAGACGTCCGCTCGATGCGCCAGCTCCCGATTGAGACGGATCCGCCGGCGCACACAGAGTACCGCGCGATCGCGGAGCCGTTTTTTCAAAGGGCCAAGCAACCTGAGATGGTGGGAAAGGTCGAGGCGCTGATCGATCGCATGCTGGATGAGGCGCTGGCGAGCGATTCGGTCGAGGTGGTGGAGGGCTTTGCGCTGCCGATTCAATCGCATGCGCTGACCTATCTGCTGAACGTGCCGGAGCGGGAGGCGGAGACGTGGATCGGCTGGGGCATTCACGTGTTCAAGGTCGGGGACGGCGCAAAGAAAGGCACCGCGCTGGAGGACTACCTGCATGCGCAATTTGAGCGGGCCGAAGCCGATCCGGGGCGGGATTTCTTCAGTGCCCTGGCCCACGCCACATATCGGGGGCGGAAGTTGACTCGGGAGGAGTGCATGGGATTCGGCAATCTCACCTTCGCCGGCGGCCGGGACACGATCATTCACAGCATCTCCTCGATCATCGCCTATTTCGGGGCGCATCCGGATCGATTGGCCTATCTTCGGGAGGATCCGAAGCGGGTGGTTCACGCCTCCGAGGAGTTCTTCCGGGTGTTTATGCCGCTGACGCACATCGGGCGCGTCTGTCCGGAAGAGACCGAGGTGAAGGGCGTATCGGTGCCGCCCGGAGGACGGGTGTCGCTCTGCTGGGCGTCGGCGAACCGTGACGAATCGGTGTTTGACGATTCAGGGGAAATTCGACTGGACCGGAAGCCGAATCCCCACCTTTCGTTCGGGTTTGGCGCGCACCTTTGTCTTGGGGCGCCACATGCGCGGTTGGTGGTTCGGACATTGCTACAGAAGTTAGCCGCGAGAGTCGGGAAAATTGTCATTTTGGAGGCGGAGGAGCACGTGGAGCGCGAGGCGCTCTATTCAAAGACGACTGGGTATGACCGGCTGGTCGTGCGATTTGATTTGCTTCAGGCGTGAACCTTCTCCGTCAGGTCCGGGCAGGGGCGGCGACGGTAGCGACACGCAACTGACGTTGCGGTTTTTGACGGGAACCAACAGGTTTCGTCCACCCTTGCCAAGAACACTCGGCGGGAGAAGGATTTCCTCGCCGGCGTCGTAGGTTGGAATGGCGCGAGTGTGCTGGCGGAAGCCGAAAGTCGGGCTAAGTGGCCGTGCAGCACTGGCGGGACGGAAAGGTCGTTCGGGAACAATATTACTCGCTATACCACGGCTGATTTCCGGACGATGCACTAATGACGCTGCCAGACGGTGGATTGGGCGACGGTCCACTGGAACTTGCGCCGGTGTTCCCGGATGACGAAGGGCATGTCCATGGTGGAACAGAGGTCGAAGGCGGCGTCGAGGTGTTCGTGGAGGAGGTCGAGGGTGGTGGTTTTCGGCCAATTATCGCGCGGCGTGAATTCCTCGAGCCAGGTGCAGGGCGTGGTCAGGACAAGGTAACCGCCGGATTCGAGGAGCGAAGGGAGGCGATCCAGGAACCGGGCGGGTTCGGTCAGACGGCAAACGAGATTGGCGGCGTGGACGAGGTGAAAGGCTCCCAAGTCGTCGCGGAGGTTCATTGCGTCGCCGGTCTCGAACTCGACGCGTTCGGGTCTGGCGGCGGCGGGGCGGCGGGCCATGGCGCTGGTGAACTGTCCCGCTTCCTCGAGCCGTCGGTAAGCGAGTTCGCCTTCGGTGCGGATGGTTTCGGCGGCGCGGATGAAGGCGGCGGAATAGTCGATGCCGACGACGGATTCACAGCGCGTCGAGAGTTCAAAGGACGAGCGGCCGACGGCGCAGCCGAGGTCGAGGGCGCGGCCTGGGGTGGGGATCGAATCCCAGGGGAAGGTCTGGTCGACGGTTCGCACGGCGAAGTCCAGGGCGTCTGGTGGGCCCTGTGGCCAGGGGAGGACGTCCTCGGGTTCTCCGAAATGGAAGAGCAGGTATTCGTCGACGAGTTTGGTGGATTCGTACGGATTCACGATGGAGATGGGTGGTTTGGGTTGACGGGCGCGGCCCGTGATGGATCAGGCCTCGGCATGGAGCAGGCCGTCGCCGACCCGGAAACGTTTGTCGGGGTGCAAGTGGTCTTCGAGCCAGGTCAGGGCGGTCGTGGTGACGAGTTTTTGTGCGTTGGCGGGGAGGGCGGCCATCAGGGCGTTCCGCCGTTCGGCGTCGAGTTCTCCGAAGATGTCGTCGAGCAGGAGGATGGGAGGGCGCTCGCGGGCGGATTCGAACAGCCGGGCCTGACCGAGCTTCAGCGCGAGGGCGAGGGTGCGCTGTTGACCTTCGGAGGCGAAGCGGGCGGCGGGTCGTTCATCCAGCGAGAGCTCCAAATCATCCCGGTGAGGGCCGGCGGCGGTGCTGCGGCGTTTGAGTTCGTCCGGACGGGCTTCGGCTAACGTCCGCTCGAGTTCCTCGCCCCCGGAGGCCTGGTAGGTGAGGCGCAGCACTTCATCGCGGGCGCTGATTTCGCGCTGGACCTGGGCGGCGAAGGGTTCGAGCCGGGCGATCATGTCGCCCCGGCATCGATGGAGCGTCAATCCGTGCTCGACGAGGACACGGGTGTAGGCGTCGATTTGAGCCCAATTCGGGGAGGCATCGCGCTTTAGAAGGAAATTCCGTGAGCGGAGGGAGCGGTCGTAGGCCCGAAGCGCGGGGCGGTAGGCGGGATAGAGTTGGCTGCCCATGAAATCGAGGAAACGGCGTCGGACCTCGCCGGAACCTCGCACGAGGGAGAGGTCATCGTTCGCCATCCAGACGACGAGCGCGGTTTGGCGGAGGTAATCGGTGGAATTTCGGAGTGCTTCGCCATCGACCTTGAGGCGGCGCCGGGTCTTTTCGGAGAAACCGAAGAGGAGTTCCTGGTCGTCGAGGACGGCGCTGATGGCCATTTCCTGGGTGCTGAAGCGAAGGATCTCGCCGAGATTCGAAGCGCGAGGGGACTGGAGACGAAGGACGAGACAGACCGCCTCGAGGATGGTGGTTTTGCCCTGGGCGTTCGGTCCGACGAAGATTGTGGTTCCCGCGGCCGGGGCGCATTCGAGGGTCTCGAAGCAGCGGACGTGCCGGAGTTTGAGGGCGCTCAGCATGGGGCGAGAGAGTCCGTATGAAGAGACGTCTTCGCCCTGATGCCGGACCTGCCGGATGATTTGCTCCGGCGTGGCATGAACCGATGGTTCACCAGACGCGTTTGACCGCCCGGGAGAGGAATCCGTCGTCGTCCTCTTCGCTCTTCTTTTTGGCCGGAACGGGCACCGCAAGCTGCTGGCGTTCCGGTTGTTCGCCGGCGACGGCCGGGTCCTGTCCAGGTGCCGACGGGGAGGACGAAGCGGGTTCGTCCGGGTTTTGGGCGGACGTGGCGGTCAGGTTGGGAGCGACGGCTTGGAGTCCAGCTTCGGCGGCCGCCGCGAGAGCATCGGGATCGATCGAATCCGGGAGGGGAAGGTCGTCGCGGTTTTCGAAAGCGGTATGTAGGGAGGGCACGACGTCGTTCAGGCCGGGCAATTCGGGTTCCTCGGAATCGAGGACGCTGGCCGACTCATCACCGAATGGCCATGAGGGACGCGGAATTCGCGACAGGAGCCGACGCTTTTCATCCGGTTCGGTGTCTGCTGCCGGTTCGCGCGGGGCACCCGGGCTCGGGAGTGGTGTGGCGGCCGGCATCGAAGTCTCGGGCGCCGAGGAATCCGTGTCGAGGGGAGGCAGAGGTGGAGGGGTGGGAGCAGGTGGTTCCGAACCCTGGGCGGCGTAGAAGGCCTCGACCTCCGCTGGGGAACCGGCGAAGGGAGCGATTTCGACGTCGCTTCCCGAAGCGGGCGGGGTGGGCGGCACGGCGTCGGCATCCTCTCCGCGCCCAACTTTGGCAGGGCGAAAGCCCGGGATGCGCGGTTTCGGGAGGTTCAAGCCGTCGCCCAAGCGAGGTTTGGGCAGGCTGAGGCCCTCGCCGTCCTCGTCTTTGAAGACGCCGGTCACGCGAGAGCTGGCTCCTTTGAGTCCGCTGGCGGCCTCGGTGACGGGTTTGAGGATTTCGACGGAGGAAGTGTTCGGGTTCTTGCCGATGGCGGCGGCGGCGATTTGGATGCGGCGGATCGGGACATCGTTTGTGTCCGTGGTGCTTTCGGCCATCTGATCGAGGTATTCGATGCCGCGCGTCACCCTTCCGAAGACGGTGTAGGTGGCGTCCAGGGAGGGGATGTCGTCGAGGGCGACGTAGAACTGGCTGCCGCTGGATTCGGGCCGGCCCGGGAGCTTTGCCATGGCGACCGCGCCGCGGACGTGTTTGGCACCCGCCTCGGAGGGGACGGAGTGGTCGGGGCCACCGGTTCCCCAGACGCCTTTCATGTCGTCGTCGCGCGTGTAGGGATCCCCCATTTGAACGAGGTATCGGGGAATGACGCGGTGGACGGCCAGGCCATCGTAATACCCGTCGCGGATCATCTTGCGGAAGTTTGCCACGGTTTGCGGGGCGGAAGCCTGGTCGAGCTCGATGATGACGCGCCGGGTTTGGCCATTGAGTTCGAAAAGGAAGACGGCGTGGTTTTCGGTCAAGGCGCTCTGGGCCTGGGCGGCGGCGAGGGGCCCGAGGAGGGCGGCGGCCAGGGTAATAATGAGAGTTTTCATGGGTTGGGGAGGGAGGGACGATTGGGTGAGATGCCAGTTAAGCCTGAAATTCACGGATTTCCAATAGATAGGTCAGGGCATTTTCGGCGTCTTGGACCGCCAGGCGGGTTCCGGCCTGCCAATGGTTTTTTTTGACGTATCCCAGCGCTTCCATTCGATCGCCTTCCGGGCTGCGCGCGACGCTGGTCAGGAATCCGGCTTCGCGGTCGCCATCGAAAAGAGGGGATCCGGGCGCGGGAAGAGGGGCCTCTCGATCCGGGAGATCCGCGTGGAGTGAGCAGAGGAGGCGGTTGACCTTTCCCGCGCTGCGAATCCGGGACACGACCTCTTGGCCGATGTAGCAGCCCTTGGCGAAGTCGACGGCGCGGTTCTCGAGACGGGCTTCCTGTGGAAAGACGCCGAGGCTGAGTTCCGCATCCCAGTCCGGGATGGCGGCGGCGATTCGCCAGGTTTCGAGGGCAGCGGCGTCGACGAGCTGCCAGGCCGGGGTTTGGGGCCCCGCAGGGATGAGAACGTCCCATCCGGTCAGACCGTAGCGCTGGGTCGATCGCACCCACGCCGGGGCCGCGACTTCCGGTGGATCGGAGCCGAAGTGGTGAAAAAGGCCGAAGGCTTCCGTCACGTCTTCCAGGGCCACATCGTCGGCCACGATGTATCGATCGAGCCGTGCGGCGAGGGGTTCCCGCAGCGAGGACGGGGCATCGACGAGCAGGGCTTCGCGTTCCGGGTGCGGGGCGATGAAGACGTCGGCTTCGATCTTGCCCTTGGCGTTGGTGACGAGGGCGTAGACGGGTTGGTCAGGGGTGGCGCGGGACACGTCGTTGGTGACCTGTCCATTCAGGTAGCGCAAGCGATCGGCTCCCGTCAGCAGGATTTTCGTCCGGCTGGAAAGGTCGACCCAACCGCTCGGTGGGGCGGGGAGCGTCATGATTCCGGTGGAGGGGGCGTGGTCGCGGAAAAGCGTTTCCAGAGGGCCGAATAGTCTTCGGCACCGTGGCCCTGCTGAATGGCCTGGAACATCATGCTGGCGGTCGTCGACAGCGCTGGCAGCTCCACGGAAGCGCTGTTCGCCATCTCGAGCGCGATTTGGGCGTCTTTGAACATGTTGTTCAAGGAGAAGTGCGGCTGGTAGTCGCCCTGAAGCATGGTGGGGAGCTTCATTTTGACCAGGTCCGAGCAGCAGGCGTTTTGGGCGAGGGCCTCCATCAGTTTTTGGCCGCTGACGCCGTGGGCCTGAGAAACGGCGAGGGCTTCACAGAGAACCTCGACGGTGGCGGCGGAGATCATGTTGGTGGCCACCTTGAGGACGGTGGCATCGCCGCAGCCGCCGACGTGGAGGACCGTGCGAGAGGAGAGATCGAGTAGCGGGCGGACCGAATCCACTTCGGATGGCTCGGCGCCGACGTAGTAGACGAGCTGCGCATTTTCTGCCGCCCCGCGACTGCCGGTGAAGGGCGCATCGATGAAGGTGGCTCCGGCCGAGCGGACGATGGACGCGGCCTTTTGGGTGGCCTCGAGATGAACGGTGGCGTGGTTCAAGACGATCTGGCCGCGTTTCAGATCCGCTTCCATTTTTTCGAGGATCCCGATGAGGGCATCTCCATCGGTGACGAAAATCTGAATGACGTCGGCGACGTTGGCGATTTCGGCCGGGGACCCGAGGAAGTTTGGTTCGGGCTTGGGGGTCCGGCTCCAGACGTAGACGTGCTTTCCGGCCCGTCGAAGGTTTTCGGCGACCCGCGATCCGATGATGCCCAGACCGATGACTCCGATCTTATCCAGTTTGCCTGACAGCATGCCCCTATCAAACGGTCAGGAGCCGGACGCGGCAACCGATTTAGATCGAGGGGCAAGAACTGGTGGGGCCCATGGCCAATCGGATGGGGCCGCGGAGGTCGTCCGGGTCGACCGGGTGCCCGCCCTGGGTGATGGCGATTTCGCCTCCCTTGGCCAGTCGCCTGGCGGATTCGCGCACGGGTTCCATGAGCGGACGCCAATCAGAGGGCCTGAGGCTGCGCGCCACTTCCGAGGGGCAGAGACTTCCGCCGGGCCGGGTTGCGACGAGGCGACGGATCTCGGCGTCGATGGTTTGGGCGGCTGGAAGATCGTCTGGTGTCACCGCGATTGAGCGGTTTCGGGGAGCGATTCGACCCAGTCCTGGACGTCGAAGTCCTCGGCGAGTTCCTGGGGCTGCCACTGGCCGTCCACCTGGAGCTGGAAGGAGCCGATCCACTTCTTACCTGGCCACTGGCCGGGCTCGATCATGGAGAGGGTATGGACGCCGGAGAGATCGTAGAGGTGATAGGTTTGCCCGAGGGTTGGTTCGAAGCCGAAGCGAGCTTCGTAGATGAGCTTGTTCCAGTTGAACTGGTCGATGAGCTGCCGGTATTCCTCGTGGAGTTCGACGAGTTTCTGTTGGAACTGCCGATGGACCTGGCTCACGCCACGACTCTTGAAGGTCGTCAGGTCGTTCGGGAGGATTTTTGGGCTGAGCGTCGAGGTCGGGTAAGGCAGGAACCGGCCTTCCCGGCTTTCGTCGGGTTGCTCGAAAGGGTCGTCCATCGCGGTCGATACGGAAAAGAGGCCCGGGCGGGTTCGTTTCGTGAAACGCTGGCGCGCTTCGAGATGGAAGGTTAGCACGGCTGCCGGTCGTGGCCAAATGCGGAATCCGGGAGAAGATTCCGGTATGCCGAATCCACGATCAACATCCAGGCGACGCCCCCGGCCGGGCGGACGAGAGCGCTCCGCCGCCCGCGAGAACCCGCATCACGAACCGGAGCGCCCGATTCCGCAATGGACGGAGGAGGCGCTGTATGAGGCGATTGAAGGGGTGGAGGCGCCATTGGTGCTGGTTTTGGACGAAGTGACGGATCCTCACAACCTGGGCGCCTGCCTGCGGTCGGCGAATGCGGCCGGGGCGCTGGCCGTGGTGACGCCGAAGCATCATTCGGCGTCCGTGACGGAGACGGTGCGGCGCATCGCGTGCGGGGCGGCGGAAGCGACGCCGGTGGTGCAAGTGACGAATCTCGTGCGAGCGATGAAGCGGATGCAGGAGGCCGGGCTCTGGTTGGTTGGGACGGATGACGCGGGAGATCGATCGCTGTATGAGGTGGATCTGCGCGGGGCGGTGGGGTTGGTGATGGGGGCGGAAGGGAAAGGGATGAGGCGGTTGACTCGGGAGACGTGTGACTTTTTGGCGCGGATACCGATGGGGGGGACGGTGCCGTGCCTGAACGTCTCAGTGGCGACGGGGGTGTGTTTGTTCGAGCGGGTTCGGCAATATCAGAAAACCTGAAAATTAATGCTTGTGTATCATTAGTTTATCTTTATAAATGTATAAACTATGGTAATCGCGGTTTCGACGCTGGATTCATGTCCGGTGTCGATTCGCTCCCCATTTTTTCCCTTTCCCCCCTCCAACCCATGTCCACGCTGCCGCCTACCTCCCAGCCGGATCTCGATGATTCCGGTATCGTTGCTCATCTCCAGTGGTCGATCCGTCGTTCGGATGGCCAGGTGCAATCCGTTCCCCTCGCGAAGCCGGTCCTCCGTGTCGGGGCCGACGACGATAACGACGTCGTGTTGTCGGCGGAAGACGCCCTTGGGTCGGAGGTGGAGTTGCGGCGTGCGGACGACGGGCAGGTGCGGGTCGTTCCGAAAGATTCGAGGCAGGCCCTGGTCGTGAACGGCCAGCCGACCCGTCAGGCTCTCATCAAAATTGGTGATGTTGTGAAAATCGGCAAAGTCGAGGGCTTTCTGGAAGCTCTGGAGGGCGCCGTGGACGGGAGGACGGAAATGAAGACGGCCGATCAAGGCAACCCTGAAGAGCAGCCCGACGGGCCGGCCGCGGTGGCCGGGCTTCGGGAGGAGTTGGAAGAGGCGCGGGAAGAGATCGCGCGACTGAAGGAAAGGCCGGAGGAGCAGGTTCAGGGCGAGACGGCAGGGGCATGGAAGGGTTTTTTGAGTCTGGGCGGGGGCCGAAGCGAGAAGCGACTCAGTGGATTGGAAGCGGCCATCGCCGAGAAGTCGGCGCTTCTGAAGGAGCGGAAGGCGGCGTTGGCCGACGTCGAGAAGGATCTCAAGCGTGCGGAGCAGGCACGGGGAGAAGTGGCCGAACTGGAGAGGACCCGGAAATCGCTGCAGGACCGTGTGGAGGAATTGGAGAACGCCGATGCGCGTTTCGCCGAGCGTGCGGAGAAGCTGGACCAGCTTCGGCGTGAGGAAGAAGCGCTCGAATCGAGCATTGAGACGCTGAAGGAAGCATCGGCGGAACTCGAGCAGCGGCGCGAATCGATTCGGGCGTCGATTCAGGAGGAGCACGACCGGTTCGAAGCGCTCCAGCTGGAGGCGAAGGAAGCCCGGGCCGAGCGCGAAGCGGTGCGCCAAGAGCATGAAGGGCTTCGGGAGGAGATCGAGACGGGGACTCGCGAATTGGAAGCGCTGCGCGACCGGCAGGACGAGGAGCGCGAGCGCTTGAAGACGGTCGGCGACGATCTGGTGGCGCAAAAAGAGGCGCTAGCGGCGGCGGTCAAGGAGCTGCACACCGCGCGGAGGCAGCGAGACGAGGCTTCGCAGGAGGGCGACGGTCATCAGCGCCGGCTGGACCGGCTGGTGCGGGAGCGGGATGCCGTGAGGGCGGAGATGGAAGACTTAGGGGCCCGGGTGACGCGCGAGAAGCAAGTTTTGGCTGAAACCGAGGGCGCCATCCGGGCCGCGAAGGAGCAAAGGGAGCAGGCGGAAGGGGAAGCGGCTCTGAGCCTGGAAAAGGCCGAAACGGCGCGGAAAGAGCAGAGCGCTGAGGAGACGTCGCTGGCGGAAGTGGCGGCCCGGGTCAGTGAGGCGACCCAGGAACTTGAAACCGTGCGAGGAGAGTCCGAGGCGTTGCGAGGCGAGATCCGCGAAATGGAGGAGAGCAAGGCCGCGCTGGACCTGGAGGTGAGCGGTTTGCGGGATCAGCTGGAAGCTTGCCGGGAGACGATCGTATCGGCGGAGGAACGTCTGGACACGCTGAACGGCCAGGGCGACGCAGCAGCGGCGGAGCTGGAACGACTTCGGGCGGACGCGGTCGCCGGGAAGCGGCGACTGGAAGAGCTGGGAGATGAAATTTCGAGTCGCGAGAGTCTATTGGAAGGGCTGAGGGGCGAGGTAAGCGCTTCGCAGCAGGAACTCCACCGGTTGAAAGAGGAGCGATCCGAGCTGGAGCGCGAGCTGGAGCGGGGCGAGAAGGCCCGGGCCGAGCTGGAGACGGGCAATTCGGCGCTGGACGCCAAGCGACGGGAACTGGAGGGGCGTCACGACGACGTGACGATCCGGCTGGAGGAAGCGAAGACGGAGCTTTCGACTGTGGAAGCCAGGATTGAGGCGGGACAAGAGCAGTTTCAGGATCAATCTGCGGAATTTGCGAACCAGATCCGGGCCGTCGAGGACGAGCTGAGGCGGAAGTGGGAGGAGCGGGCTTCGGAGGAAGAGGTTCTGGAGGGTCTTCGTGACACGCAGACGGAAACCGAAGCGGAGTTGGCTGCTCTCTACGGTCAGGTGGAGACCTGCCAGTTGGAGATCAAGAGGCTGGAAGAGCGACGCTTGGCTTTGGGCAATGAGGTGGAGGGGATCGAGGCCACCCGGCAGACTTTGGGCCGGCAGCGGGAAGCCCTGGAGGGGGAGCTGGGGGCGAAACGGAAGCTGCTGGAGGAAGTGAGCGCGAGTGTGAAGCGGCTGCAGGACCTGGTCGCGGAGCGCGAGAGCGAACTGGTGCAGCTCGGGATCGATCAGCGGGAAGCCGTGGTGGCGCATGAGAAGCGGGTTTCAGCAAAGACCGGGGAACTTCGAGAGATCGAAAAGGCCATGGAGCGGGTGACCGCCTCCCTGAAAACGACCGGCGCCGAGACCGAGGCGGAGCGGAAGCGGCTGGAGAGCTTGCGCGGCGAGTGTGAGGCCGAGTCGGAGCGCTTGAAGAAGATTCGAAGGGAACTGCAGGAGCATGTTGACGGTCAGTCGGCGACGCTGGAAGTCCTGGAGAACTCGCTCGATGAAGGGCGCCGCGAGTTGGAGAAGGTGGAAGCGGCGGCGCGTTCCCGGGAAGCGGAGCATGCGGAGAAACTGGAGCGGCTTCGCGCCGACCGGAAGAACGCCGAGGACGAGCTGGCCTCGAAGATCGCCGATCTGGAGTTGGCCAACGCGCGGTTGGAAGACGTGGAAGCGCTGCGCCGGGAATTGAGCGAGGTGGAAGCGGATCACGAGCAGGCGGAAGGCCTTCTTCGGAAGTCCCGGGAGCGACTTCGCGAAACGGAAGACCGGGAACAGGCGCTGGTGGAGCGGATCGCGGGACTGGAAAAACGGGCGGCGGATTTGGAACGGCTTCGGATCGAGACCGACGCCAAACGGGCGGAACTGCAGCGGTTCGAAGAAAAAGCTTCGCTTTTGCAGGATCGCTGTGCGCAACTCAAGCGGGGAGCAACACCGGAAGCGTCGACGGTTCAAGCCATGTCGCGTGACTTGATCCGCCAGCTCGATGCCCTGGACGATCTCCGGAAGCGCTATGGGAAATTCGAGCAGGACAAGGCTTTTGGGAAGGAATTGAGCGCGTTAAGCGACGCCTTCGAGGACACCTTGCACGAGTATTCGGTCACGTCGGTCACGCTTGGGCGGGGATCGATGATCGATGCCGAGAACCGGCGTCTCGTGAAAGTGATCGAGGCGAAGTCGGACCGGCCGAAGAAGACCGCCAAGGTGATCGAAACGGTGCGTCCCGGGTATGTTCACCTCGACAAGCAAGGCAACGAAACGGTCTTGCGCTCGGCCGAAGTCGTGGCGAGCAACCCCTGAGCGGGTGGTATCTTTGGCGGCGAAGGTTTATTTGGATTTCGAGTCGTCGGGGAAGTAAGAGCGCCGGTTCAGGAACTGCGGGCTGTTGACGACGGCACGGAATGCCGCGGAGGGGCGATTTTCGTTGGCCGCCATGGCTTCGACCATGTCTTCGATGAGGGGTTGGTCCGTGACAGAGACGGGGCGGCCAAGCGCGTAGCCGACGAGCTTGCGGCAGAAGTTCTGGACGAATTGGTCCTGATTCTCCTCCAGATAGGCCTTGAGCCCTGCGACGCCCTTGATGGTTTCTCCCGATGACACGAAGACGCCATTGCTGTCGATGCGCTCCCCGGCGAGGTCCCGGTTTCGCCAGGCGCCGACGGCATCGAAGTTCTCCATGGCGATGCCGAGGGGATCGATCTTGTCGTGGCACTTGAAGCACGCGGGGTTGTCCCGGTGTTCTTCGAGCTGTTTCCGGGTCGATTGGCCGGCTTCGTTTCGTTCGTCGTCGGAGATGTTTGGCACATCTTGCGGTGGAGGTGGGAGGTGAACGCCGAGGACGTGCTCGGTGAGCCAGGCTCCGCGTTGAACGGGGCTGGTGCGGAGTGAGGTGGAATATTTGGTGAGGACGCTGCCCATGCCGAGCAAGCCGCCGCGGAGGTCGTCGTCGAGCTTTACCATGCGCATGTGTCGGCCTCGCACCGAGCGGATTCCGTAGTGACGCGCCAGCTCGTCATTGAGGAAGGTGTGGTTGGCGAACAGCGCATCGGTGATGGGCCGGTCACGTTGGAAGAGATCGTGGAAGAACATCACGGATTCTTCATACATCGATTCTTTCAGGGACTCGGTGAAGCGACGGAAGCGGGTGGGGTCGGGGCTGACCGATTCCCGGAAGTCGGCGAACTGGAGCCAGATCCCGGCGAAATCGGTGGCGAGGGTGCGGCTCCGGGGGTCGGCCAGGAGGCGTTCGAGCTGGGCGTTTCGAACCTCTGGGTCCAGGAGACCACCTGACCGGGCAACCTCCAGGAGTTCTTCGTCGGGGATGGTGCCCCAGAAGGTGAAAGAGAGACGCGAGGCCAGTTCGACGCTGGAGAGCGGCTCGATTTCTCCGTCGCCCGAGGGGCCGAAGCGGAAGAGGAACTTCGGGTGGAGGAGGGCCGGGACGAGAGCGGCCCGGACGCCGGTGAAGAAGGAACCTCCGTCGCGCCGGGAGCGGTCGTAAAACTTGAGCAGGCGTTCGACATCGCGTTCCTCAGCTTGGCCGCGCCACGCTTTTTCGAGGAAGGCGGTGAGTTGCTCCCGGGCGGCCACGCGGTCGGCGCGACCGATTCTTTCTATGAGGCTAGGTTCGTTCGCCAGGTCGAGGAACAGGCGTTTGGTTTGCTCGTATGCGGCGAGCTGCTCCTCGTCCATGAGCGGGACGTAGTCTTCCGCGAAGTTGAACTGGAAGGGCCAATTCGGGTAGAAATCATGGTTGAGTGGAAGTGGCCACTCCAGGTTGAGGGCTTCGGCCTGTTCTTGAGTCAACCAGCTGAAAGCCGCGCGGTCTTTCCGGACGTCCGTGAGCCAGTCCTCCTCCTCATCAGTCAGGAACGAGAGAGGGCGGTATTCGAAGTCGAGGGAATCCCGGACCCGGACCTGAGAAGCATCGACCTTCTTCGCACGCGGACTGACATCGCGACCCAGGGTTCGCCGGCCTATCCAGTGCTGGTCGTGATAGGGTTCATCGTCGATGAGATTTTGGGTGCTGGAGTTCATGCCCCAGTTGGGGTCGAGCGTGACGGAGCAGTGAAGCTCGGCCTTCCGGGCGCTCTCAGGGACGGTGAGCCTGAGGAACTTCGGGGCATGGACGCCGATTTGGGAAGGAGGCAGCTCGTCGCCTTTTGGGTGAGAGCCCCACGGGACGGCATTCCCCTGCATATCGGAGGGTGGATCGAAGATTTTATGCCAGGGCTGCCTCTTCCCATCCGGGAAAATGACCACGCCGTCCTGCCAGATCACGAAATCGTCTTCGTTTCCGTCGGCACAATCGCTGACCATGAGAAACACGTGGGAGCCCTTCGCGCGCGAGAGGTCGATCCGGTAGTATTCGGTGCCTTCGAAGCCGCCGGCGTAGTCGCGCTCCTGGATGGCCCGGGAGACCCGCTTTCGCGATTTGATGGAAGAGCGCCCTCCGTGGCGCCGCACGCGCATGATGTAGTTTGAGAGGGCATCGATCCTCTGCGGGCGCTTTTCGAGGTCGCCGTCCTGTGGGGGACCGAGTTCGTGCCAACGCCGGGCGAAAAGTTGTTCGAGGTGGCTTTCGCCGATGACGTCTTTGACGAGAGGGTCGCTGGATTTCTCCCAGTGGAAGACCTCCCAAAGGCGTTCGAGGGTGCTGAGGAGCAGCGGCTTTTCGAAGCCGGTCCGTGCGATCTCTTCGAGAGTGATGTCGCCCAGACCGAGCTCCTCGCGGTATCGGTATCGCCAAAGGGCCTCGAGGTAGGGCGCATACCAATTGGACTTCCGAAGCCAGCGGATGTGGTCGTCATGGACGTTGGAGAGCACGCGATCGACGGACGCGAGATACCAGGCTTCCATGGCCTCGATCACTTCGTCTTTCGTGTGGCCGGTCTCGTGAGGGGTGGGGGACCAGTGGAGTCCTTCCGAACGAGAGGGGATAGCGTGGCGTGAGACGGCCTTGGCCGCGCCAAGGGAGCCTTCGAATTGGCCGACGCCCATGCCTTGGGCCTGACCGACGTTAAGGAACCCCTCACCCGCGCTGCTATCCTGAGGTAGGAAGGCTTTGACGTCGATGGTGACGCCGGTGAGGTCGCGAATGACCCTGGCGTATTCCCGGTGATTGAGTCTGGGCATGACGACGAGGCCTGGATCGTTCGGGGACGCATTCCGAATCGTCATGAGGTTGTGGGTCAACCAACCGGTCAGGAGCTCGCGCTCGTGAGCAGAAGGTTGGTCGGCGTCGCCCGGGGGCATCTCTTCGTCCTCGATGACCCAGAGCATCAGCTCCATGACGTCCGGTTGATCCCGGAAAGCCTCTTCGGTGAGCATCTCCTCGTAATTGATGCCGGCTTTGCTCTTCTCGAAGCCGTGGCAGGAGACGCAGTAGGACTGGAGAAGCGGAGCGATTTCCTCCTTGAACGAAGCCTGACTGGGCGAGGCTTGGAGGGACGGGACAAGAGACGCCACGAGGGCGATGAAGGTGATCCTTCTCATCGAAGCAAAAAGGGGGGTGAGGGCGCGTCAGGCGCCGACGCCTGGGAGCGGATAGTGGCTGTTCGAGAATTTCTCGATTTCGCAGCCCATGCGCAGGGCGAGGTCGAGGTGGAGGTTGCACAGGCGGCGATCCTCCAACTGATCGTAGTGGAGGGAGCGTCCTCCCTGGATGCCCATGGCGCGGCCACCGGCCACGAGGAGCCGGAGGCGGTTGCCGTCGTGGGCGTTCCCATCGGCCATGGTGCTTCCGAAGAGGATGGCCGTGTTGTCGAAGAGAGTGGTGCCGTTTCCTTCGTCGATGCGCTTCATCTTTTCGATGACGTAGAGGAGCTGCTGGACGTGGTAGGCATTCGTGATTTGGTACTGTTCCAGCCAATCGGTTTGAAGGCGATGGTGAGAGAGATTGTGGAGGCCGGTCGAACCGACGCCGTCGAGGAAATCGAAGAGCATGTTGCTCAGGTCGCGCTGGAAGAGCATGGTCGCCACCCGCGTCTTATCCATCTGAAACGCGAGCACGATGAGGTCGAGCATGAGCTTCATGTGCTCGGGGATGTCGTGTGGCGTTCCCGCTCCGGGGCGAGGCAGGTTGGGTTTGTCGAGTGAGGGGCGCCAACCTTCGAAGCGCTCTTCGCTACTGGCGAGTTCGATGCGTTTCTCGATCTCGCGGATGGATTCGAGATAGCCGTCGAGTTTTTCCTGATCGTGACGAGCCAAACCGGACCGGATGGATTGGGCTTCACCGAAGACGAAGTCGAGGACGCTTCGATCCTGGATCAGGCTGGAGGTGTCGAAAAGCCGGTCGAAGGCTTGGCGTGGGAAGATTTCGGGGGGAATGGGCGTCGTCTCCGAACTCCAGGAGATGGTGCCCCGGTAGATGGCCGGGCGGGTTCCCGCCGCGCCGAATCCGGCGGGCTCGATGCCCAGGACGATGCTGGGGACGGGCGTTGCGCGACCGACGGTTTTCGACATGTATTGGTCGATGGACTGTTCGAGGCGCGGAACGGAGCTGCGCTGGATCGGGACTCCGGTGAGGAAGTTTGAGAAGTAAGGATCATGGACACCGCTGGTGTGGTCGAAGAGGTGGAGATTGTTGAGGAAAAGGCAATCGTCCAGATGGGGCTGCAGAGGTTGGAGGGTTTTACCGAGTTCGTTGACGCGCCCCCCCTTGTCGGTCTTTTGCCACCAGTGATCGATGTTCACGCCGTTGCTGAAGACCATGGCGGCGAAGCGACGTGGGGGCTCGTTGACGCCTGGACGTTCGGTTTTGGCGGCATGGGCGACGGGTTTGAAACTTTCGAGAAAGGGGAGAGCGAGGGTTACCCCGGCGCCGCGCAGGACGGCCCGGCGAGTGGGCTGGTGGAGATAGAGAGGTTCGGAGGAAGAAAATTTCATTTTGGGTGGTTCGTTTGGTTTCAGGAGGATCGGGTACGGTGAGGCGTCGGACCGCGTTGCGTGACCGGCACGCCGTCCCGTTCTTTGTCACGTGAGGTCGAAATCCCGCCTTTCAGGCTTGTATACGCTGGAGGAGTCGCGGAGGCGTGGGGTGGCGTTTCGCGAACGGGTGACGGCGGGATTCCAGCCTGGACATCGCGGGGAAGGGCGGGGTAGGCTCCCCGGCACGGGATCAAATCATGGCGCCGAAAAAGGATTGGATGTGGGTCGGGTGTGGATGTGGCGTGACAGCGATGCTCGTGGTCGGACTGATCGCTGCGGGATTGTTTGGTTTGGGGAAGATGATGAAGCAGTCGGAGCCGTTTCGCGAGTCGCTGAGCGAGGTGCGTGGGAGCGAGGATGCCATGGGTTATCTGGGGGAGCCGGTGGCGGCGAGCTGGCTGGTGCTGGGATCGATTCGACTGGAGAACGATGATGGGGAGGTGGATTTACGTTACCGGGTGAGGGGGAGGATGAACGGGGGACAGGTGCGGGTTCGAGGGACCAAGTTTGATGGGACGTGGACCTATGAGCGGATGGAACTGGAGCTGGGCGATGGGAGCGTGATCGACTTTTTGGAATGAGGCGCTTTGGATGGGGCTGAGGGAAAAATGGTGTCCGTCAAAAAGATTTCTTGCCACATTCGAAGAATTCGGCATGATGTTGTGCATTACCGCGTGAGTTTGAGAGGACGGCGTTTCGCTTCTTTTTTTGTGCGGTTTGTTTGTTTGTTTTTTATATTTTAAAATTCGTGTGAGTGTTGCGAAGGGGGCCCGGAGAGATCCGGGCCCTTTTTGTGCCCTTTAATTTGTGTCCCGGGACTGCTGGCTTTCGGGCGAAGCGCCGCTCTTGTCCTTCCTACAGGGATCTTTGACAGGCTGTTGAGTGGGCGTCTGGCGACGGAGGTTTTAAGGGCGGCCCTACGGGAGCCCTACAGACGCTCGACGCAGCAGACGGCCATGGCGGCCATGCCTTCTTCCCGGCCGAGGAAGCCCATTTTTTCGTTGGTGGTGGCTTTGACGCCGACTTGAGTGGGCTGGATGCCGAGTGCGGAGGCCAAATTCGCCTTCATGGCTTCCACGTGTGGACGGATTCTTGGACGTTCCGCCACCAGCGTGGCATCGACGTTTTGGATGGTGAAACCCTCGGCATCGGCGAGTTCCCGGCATTTGGCGAGGATTTCGAGGCTGTGGATGCCCTCGATGTCCGGGTCCGACGGAGGGAAATAGTAGCCGATGTCGGGCTTGCCCAAAGCGCCCAAGACGGCGTCGGCCACCGCATGGGTCAGGACATCGGCGTCCGAATGACCGAGCAAGCCCCTTTCGTGGTCGATGCGCACGCCGCCGAGGATGAGAGGGCGGTCCTCGATGAGCTGGTGAACGTCGTAGCCGATCCCGACACGGTGCATGGGGTTCCTCCGAATCAATCCATCCGGTCGAGCGGGATTTTTCCGTTCCAGGACACGACGCCGAACTTCTCCGGCACGCCACGATCGATCCGGCGAACGGAGCCTCCGGCGCTCTTGATGAGCAATTCACCCGCGGCGATGTCCCAGAGGCTGACGGATTCTTCGATGTAGGCATCGAGGCGGCCGCAGGCGATGTAGGCCATGCCGAGAGCGGCGCTGCCCAGCATCCGGGTCTTCCGGACTTTGAAGGCGATGCGTTTGAAGCGCTCGATGCCGGCCTCCATCGACTCCTTGGTTTTGGAGAACCCCACCGTGACGACGGCTTCAGCGAGCGTTTCCCGGCGGCTGACGTGGATCGGCTTTCCGTTAAGGCTGGCCGGTGTGCCCGGACCGACGGCGAACATTTCGTCGCGGAGCGGATCGTAGACGATGCCGTGCGTGATTTCATCGCCCTCTTGAAGGCCGATGGAGATGCAGAAGTGAGGGATGCCGAAGAAGTAATTCACGGTTCCGTCGATCGGATCGACGATCCACCGGCAGTCGCTCGACTGGTCCCCGGCGATGCCTTCTTCTCCCCAGACGGCGTGGGTGGGGTGGGCGCTCAGGAGGACGTCTGAGATCAGTTCCTGGCTCTGGACGTCGAGGGCGAGCTTGACGTCGTGATCCAGGAGTTCATCAACTCCGAGGGCATCGCTTTCGTAGTGGTCGCGCAGGAGTTGGCCGGCGCGGCGGGCGGCATCGAGGGCGGTCGTCAGGAAGGGACTCATGAGGCGGGCGGTTTGAGCCGTTCCATAACCTCGATCAGCCGCAGGGCAAGTGCGCGCTTCGGAGCGCGGGGCCAGGCTTCCGATTGGCCGGAGCGGAAGAACAGGTGAACCTGGTTTTCATCCGCATCAAAACCGGTGCCGGGCTGGGAAATGTCGTTCGCCAGCACGAGGTCGCAGCGTTTTCGCCGGAGCTTCTCGAGCGCGTTCTCCTCGACATTCTCGGTCTCAGCGGCAAATCCGATGAGAAGGCCTTCAAATCCCAGGGGGTCCCGGAGGCTTCCGAGGATATCTGGGGTTGGTTCGAGTTCGAGCGTGAGGTGGGACCGGCCCCGCTTTTTGATCTTGTCCGTCTCGACGGTGGCGGGCCGGAAATCGGCGACGGCGGCGGCCATGATGCAACACTCGATGCCCGGGAGAGCGCCCTTGACGGCTTCGAACATTTCATCAGCCGTTTCGACATGGACGGTGCGAATGTGAGGGGAGAGGGGAGCGGGAAGGGCGACAGGTCCGCTGATGAGAATGATGTCGTGATCGCGCGCGGCAGCGGCTTCCGCGAGAGCGTAACCCATTTTGCCCGAGGATCGATTTCCGAGGAAGCGGACCGGGTCGAGAGGTTCGCGGGTGGGTCCGGCAGTCAGGAGGACACGCATCGGGGAGGAAGCGGCCGGCGGACGAGGTTGATCGCGGTGTCAGGGCAAAAAAAGCCGCCCAGCCGGGATATGGTTGCAGGATCTTACGGCTAGACGGCTTGGCCGCTGTGAAAGCGGTGTGAATAAACTAACCTATTCCCAAGAAATGCCAAATCTTTATTGAGATTTTTTTACAATGAGGTTGCGATAATGAGAATGGGAATCCGGACGTGAAGGGGGCCCCTTAAGGATGGATCGATTCGAGAGAGGATTACGTCAGGGCGTCTCGAACGGCATCCAGGATGCCTTCGACGGGCCAGAGCCTTCCGGCGCCTTCGTAACCGCAGGCCAGCATTCCGGCTTCCGGACCGACGAAGGTGGCGCCGCGCTTTGTGAGACGTTCGACGTTTTCCTGGGTGGCGGGGTGGTCCCACATTTTACCATTCATGGCCGGGGCGATGAGGAGCGGGGCGCGGGTGGCGAGGGCGATGGCGGAGAGGGCTTCGTCGGCGAGGCCATTGGCGAGTTGGGCGAGGGCATCGGCGCTGGCCGGGGCGATGAGGAGAAGATCCGCGCGGTCGGCGAGGTCGATATGCCCGGGACGCCAAGATTCCTTTTCGTCAAAGAGATCGGTGGTGACCGGGTTTTTCGACAGCACCTGCAGGGTGAGGGGAGTGATGAACTCCTGAGCGCCGTGGGTCATGACGACGTGGACGTCGTTTCCGGCTTTCACCAACTGACTGGTCAGGTCGGCGGCTTTGTAAGCGGCGATGGAGCCGGTGACGCCCAGGACGATGCATTTGGGTGGCTGGGATGAATCGCTGGGGTTCATGTCAGGAGGCAGCGGATGGGGAAACCGGGAGTGGCGGGAGCCGCAGCCGGGTGGAGCGATGGCGTTCGGCGGCGAGGATGGCGGAGAGTTGGGTGAAATCGGCGTCGCGGGTGCCGCTGGTGACGGTGTATTGATAGCGCGACCATTGGCGCATCTCCTCGAGGGCGTTCTGGAGGCGGAGGTGGAGTTCAGCGTGTGGCATGGGGCCGCGTCCCTGGATCCGGCGTTTCAGTTCTTCGAGATCGGGAGGGAGGATAAAGACGTCGACGAGGGCGGAACGAATTTCCGGGTCGTCGATGCGACGGAGCTGTTCGGCCCCCTGGACATCGAGGTCCATGACGACGTCGGTTCCGGCGCGAAGCGCATCGAGGACCGGTGCTTTCAGGGTGCCGTAGTAACGGTTTTTGCCGTGGACCTGGGCATGCTCGAGCAGGTCTCCGGCGGCGATCCGGCGTTCGAATTCGTCCGGATCCAAAAAATGGTAATCCCGGCCATCCATCTCGCCAGGCCGGGGGGCGCGCGTGGTGCAAGAAACGGAGTAGATGCAGTTTGGGTCTTCGTCGGAGATCCGGCGGCAAAGGGTGGTTTTGCCGGAGCCCGAAGGACCGGATACCACGCAGAGCAGGCCGAGACGGGAGGGATCAGCGGGCGGCGAGGGCATGCTCACTGCACATTCTGGACCTGCTCACGGATTTTCTCCAATTCGGTTTTCGATTCGACGACACACTGAGCGATGGCGGCGTTGTTGGCTTTGGCGCCGATCGTATTGAACTCGCGGTGAACTTCCTGACAGAGGAAATCGAGGGAGCGTCCGCAGGGCTCCGTGCCATCGAAGTAGCGCCGGAACTGTTGGAAATGGCTTTCGAGGCGGGTGAGTTCCTCGGAGATATCGCAGCGCTCAGCGAACAGGGCGACTTCCTTGAGGATCCGCTCGTCGTCGAGAGGGAGTTCGAGTTCGGTTTCGCGAAGACGTTTGTGGAGTTGTTCACGGTAGGCGCGCTTCACTTTGGGGGCCTGCTCCGCGATTTGGTTGCGAAGACGGTCGAGGTGAGTCAAGCGGCTTTCGAGGTCTTGACGGAGGCTGGCGCCTTCGCGTTCCTGCATTTCCCGGACGCCGTGGATGGCGGTGGCAACGGCCTGGACCATGGAGGGTTCCACGGTTTCGGGGGTGAGGCCGGTTTCGATGAGTTCGAAGATGCCAGGTGCGCGGAGCAGATCCGTGGCGTTCATCTCGAGTTGGAGATCGCGGCTTTGGCCGATGCGGCGCAAGGCCTGGATGTATTGGTTCGCCAACTCATCGTCGACGCGCAGTTCGGTGTGATGGGCGATGAGCGGTTCGACGGTGATCTGGACCGTGACGCGTCCGCGTGGGATGCGCTCGAGCACGAGCCGGCGGGCCTCGGGCTCGAGGGATGCCAGGGTTTTCGGCAAATGAACGACGATGTCCGCCTGTTTGCGGTTCACCGAGGTGATTTCCACCGACACTTTTACGTGCTCGGAAGCGGCCTCCCCACTACCGAAACCGGTCATGCTCCTCATCGGGGAGCTTTATGAGGGTTATTGAGCGCGCGTGCAAGAGCGGTCTTCGTGGCCGGCGTCAGGTCAAAATGTCTTTCACGACGTGGCCATGAACGTCAGTAAGGCGGAAGTCCCGGCCTTGGAACCTGAAGGTGAGGCGCTCGTGGTCGAAGCCGAGGAGGTGGAGGAGGGTGGCGTTGAGATCGTGGATGTGGACGGGTTTCTCCGTCACGTTGAAGCCAAAATCGTCCGTGGCGCCGTGGACGTGACCGCCCTTGATTCCGCCGCCGGCGAGCCAGACGGTGAAGCAGCGGTTGTGGTGGTCGCGGCCGTCGTTTCCGCCCTGAACCATCGGGGTCCGGCCGAATTCCCCGCCCCAAACGACGAGGGTGTCCTCGAGCATGCCCCTCTGTTTGAGATCGGCGATGAGGGCGGCGGAGGCCTGATCGGTGTCGCGGCAGTTTTCCTTCAGGCGTTTGGTCAGGCCGAAGTGCTGGTCCCAAGCTTCATGGAAGAGCTGGACGAACCGGACGTCGCGCTCGAGGAGGCGGCGTGCGAGCAGGCAGTTCCTGGCGAAACTGGCTTCGTTGGGATCCGAGATGCCGTAGCTGTCGAGAACCTGCTGCGGTTCTTGGGAGAGATCCATCAGTTCGGGTGCGCTGGACTGGAGGCGGTGCGCGGTTTCGTAGCTCTGGATGCGGGAAGCGATCTCGGGATCGCCGAGGGAAGCGAGGGATTCCTGGTTGAGTCGCTTCAACAGGTCGAGAGAGGCTTTTTGGGTGCGGTCGTCGATGCCTTTGGGGTTCGAGAGGTAGAGGATGGGATCGCCGCCGCTGCGGAAGGGGACGCCGTTGTAGACGGTGGGGAGGAAGCCGGAGCCGTAGTTGCTGGCACCGCCGCTGGTGCCGCGGGCGCTGGTGAGAACGACGTAACCGGGGAGGTCGCGGGTTTCGCTGCCAAGGCCGTAGAGGGTCCAGGAGCCGAGACTGGGGCGGCCGAACTGTTGAGACCCGGTGTTCATGAAGATTTGGGCCGGGGCATGGTTCACCGCATCGGTTTGCATGGAGCGGATGAAGCAGAGGTCATCGGCGACTTTGGCGGTGTGAGGGAGGAGTTCGCTCAGTTCGATACCGCTCTGTCCGTGGGGGGCGAACTGGAAGCGGGGTCCAAGGAGGGCGGACTTGGGATCGATGAACGCGGCGCGGTAACCCTCAAGGAGATGAGAGGGCGGGAGTTGGCCGTCGTGTTTGGCCAGGGTGGGTTTGGGATCGAAGAGTTCCAGGTGACTGGGGCCGCCAGCTTGAAACAGGTAGATGACGCGTTTGGCCTTTGCCGGGTGGTGAGGCTTTCGCGGGGCGAGCGGGTCTTTGCGGCCGGGTGAAGCGGCAGTGGCCTCCGAGGCGAGGAGGGCGTTCAGGGCGAGGGCGCCGAAGCCCAGACCGCAGTCGCGGAGGAACCAGCGGCGTTTGAGGTAGGTGGCAGCTTCTTGGCGGAGGGAGGTTTGGAGGTTGGGCATGGGGATTGGGGTGCAGGAAGATGGAGGGAGGGCGATGGGGGGCGATGGGATTACGGTTTGGCCAGAGCTTCGTCGAGGTTCAGGAGGACGCGGGAGGCGAGCGTCCACGCAGCGAGGTCTTGGGGGGTGGCGTGGTTGGGGAGGGATGGGAGGTCTGCGGGCGCTTTTCCGGAGACGTCTTGGATCGAGATCCATCCTTGGCCGAGGCGGGCGCGCTGCTCGTCGAGGAAGGCGAGGACGGCCTGGCGTTCGTTGGGATTCGGTGAGCGGCTGGTGCAGAGCCGGTAGGCGAAATTGACGCGGCTTTCGTCGGTCGAACCGCCCTCGTGGATGACGCGGAGGGCCATGCCTTGAGCGGCCTCGACGAAGATGGGTTCGTTGAGGGAGACCAGGGACGCGAGCGGGGTGTTCGAGCGGATGCGGCGGACGCAGGAGAAATCGGCGTTTGGCGCATCGAGCGTCGTTAGGACGGGGTCCGGCATGGAGCGTTTCCGGAACAGGTAGAGGGCGCGGCGGTATCGTTCCGGGCTGGTCGGCGGGTCCCAGTAGTCGGGTTTGGTGAAATTGTAGTTCAGCACGCTTTCGGGAACGGGCGGGTAGATGCTGGGGCCGCCGATTTCCTCGTGGAGCAGACCGGCCGCGCTGAGGGCGACGTCTCGCA